>NZ_JBEHFY010000022.1:0-42729 GCF_040225815.1 Corynebacterium sp. KPL2895 | reverse complement strand
TCATCATCAGCATCAAGTAAAAACACGCAACCAGGCGGACAAAACACCAGCTAAGCGGGGGTTCCCTGACCCCCACGCACCACCGTCAACCGAGGCGATCCCGCAGAAATCCCGCATCCCAACGCAGAATCAATCACGCCCGCAACACGCTCCTGAGACCCGTCCAAAACATGCGCGTATGTCTGCATCAACGTCGTCGGTGTATGCCCCAAAACCCGCGCCGCGTCCTGGACCGGCACACCACCAGTCAGCAATGACGACGCGAACCGATGCCGCAAAGCATGAAAATGCACCCGCTCCGCGCCTACAGCCTTCCCCGCACGGGACACCTTCTGCGCCGCCACATTCGCATGCACCGGCCCGCCGCCACCATTGACGAACAGAAACCCATCCTCACGCCCGCCAATAACTCGTTTAAGCACCGGGACGAGCTCGCTCGCAATTGGTACATCGCGCCGGGAATGCGACGATTTCAACTCCACCCGCCGCCGGGGGACCGACTTCGATAGTTGCTTCCTGACCCGAATGACACCCGCCTCCAGGTCCACCTCCTCGACCAATAGGCCACACAGCTCAGAGATACGCATACCGGTCAAAGCTGCCGTCCTCAGCATGTCCGCCATGGACCTATCTGGCCGGTAGGCCCACCGGCGTGGCGGCACACCCTTACGCGGTACCGACACATACTCGACGCCACCCTGCTCCACAGCATCAATAACGCGCTGAATCTCACCCAAAGTGGGAATCGCGTCGGGCTCCACCGCGGTTTCCTTTTTCGGCACCCGCACAGGATTTTTCCCCACCAGGTCATTATCCACCCCGTAGGTGAACGCGGACCGTAGCCAACTCAAGATGATTCGCACTGACTGCTCTGAAATTCCTTTATCGTCCGGGGCGAGCCAATGCCGGCACGTGCGAAGTTGATTGGCCCACTCATTGACATCGGCGGAAGTGACTTGGCGAGCTGGCCACTGGCCAAGCGGGCCTAAGAGGCGGTCGCGTACATTCCGATACTGGACAAGACTCGCTTCGCGCAGCGGGCGGTCATTCATCCACCGGTTGAACATTTCTTTGACGGTAATGTCCTGGTCTACCTCGGGGAGGTACTTGTGGAGGCGTTTGTCGCGCTCCATTTCCTGAACGTATGCTTTGGCTTCTTTTTGCCGGGTGAAGCTTTTGGAGTGCTCTTTTCCGGCTGGGTCGCGCCAGCGGGCGATGTAGACGGTTTTTCCTGCTTTGGTAAGTCTTTTCTGGATAGCCATTATGGTATACTTCTTGGTGTCCATGGACTGTGGAGTCCAGGGCATTGTCTTCATAACCCTTGTGCTGGGTTTGCAACGCCCCTGTCTTGTTCAAAATGGTGCACAGCCACTGAACAAGGCAGGGGCGACTTTTTGCGTTTTACAGGTCTTTCACATCAAACGTGTAATTCTCAATGCTGATTTTTTCGACACCTTGGGGGACCTCGAAAGCACCGTATACGCGTTTCTTTTCTCCACTGTGAATGGTCGTGCTCCACATTTCGTGGCCGTCGTCCGCATTCTGGCAGTCCATGGCAGGGCCGGTAGTCTGCGTGAAGCCATCTGCGTCGAGAATGTCCGAGTCGTTGAGCGTTATCCAGTCGCCGCCGGCGTCGGTCACGACATGCTTCGCGTCGACCTCCGCCGTTACCTGCAGGTACTGCTTGCCGTCGAGGTCGTAAGGCTCGTCGCCGTAATCATTGGTGCCGTATTTGCATTCTTCACCGAGGGTGATGTCAGTGACCTTGAGGGTCACGTCGTTGGTGGGGTTGGAGGCGAGCTGGAGCTCGTCGCCGATTTCACGGTCATAGTCCAGGCCGTCGGTGGGCGCCGCGGACGTAGCGTCTGCCGCCTCTGCTTCGGTCGCTGGTGTGGTGCCCGACTCCGGCTCGGTGTCGTTGCTGCACGCCGCCAGGGCGAGGGGGATGGTGAGGATGATGGGGAAGAGCTTCTTCATGCTGCTTGCCTTTCGTAGAGTGTTTGCCAGGTTTTTAGGACTTTGACCGTGACGCCTAGCTCGTTGGCGAGGGTGGCTGGGTGTGGTCCGTAGATTGATTCTGCGGCTGCGTATTCGGTGGGGGATATGAGTAGGCGTGCTGCGAAGCGGTCGGCGCGGTACTCGTGTGCCCCGTGGTGGCCGGGCGGGTCGTTGTAGTGGGCGTGGCCTAGCTCGTGGGCTAGGGCGCTAATTGTTGCGGCGTCGCTCATTCCGAGGCGGACAGTGACGATTTTTCGGTGTGGCTGCCAGGCGGCTTTAGGACCGGCCTTATGCCAGCGGATGCGGTAGCCGCGGGACTCGGCGACCTCGATGAGGGCGTCAAGGGGAGTAGTCAATCGGGTATTCACCTCGTTCTGCGTGGCTGGAATTAGGCCCTTGTGACCTGCTTCTTTTCGGAATTTCCGAAAAATATTTAGTCAATGGGGTCTTCTCCTCGTTCTTCTCGAAGTTTGTCTTCGTCTGGGCTGCTATCTGCGGCGTGAGGTTCATCCCAGTCAAAGTCACGGACGATGCCATCGTCGTCATCGTGCAGTGAACCAGACACGTCGGACACGGGGGCACCCGCACGACGAGCTGCGAGGTCGTCGATGGGTTGGTCGTCGAGTAGGCGTAGGCGTCGTAGGAGTTCGTCTGTGAGTTCCTCGTCGCTGGCGCGGGTTAGTGCGGTGGTGGTGCCTACTTCTTGTAGCCAGCGGGCGCTGACGAATCCGAGGTCTACGAGAGCTACGACGGGAGACTCGTTGTAGGCCTGGGCAATTTTGATGATGAGGTCCGCGCTTAGCTCGTTGGCTTTCAACTGTCTGCCGAGAGTGACAGGGGAGATGTTAGCGAGGTCCGCAGCGCGTCGGTTTGAGTCGTTTCGGGTTACGCGCTTGAACCACTCGGTGTGTGTTTCCTGCATGTCTTAAGCGTATCTAAAAGAACGTCGTATGTCAATATGAAATGGCCTATAGCCTGCATAAACATATAAAAAACGAATTTAGACTTGCGTAATCTGCCATAGTGTGTCAAAATGAAATTACCGAACCGAAACGGTACGGATAATCCAAAAGGAGTCACTATGCCCGCATAGTTAGACCCCACGGTTATCGACCAGCTCCGCAAGCAATACGGATTCACCAACTTCGAACAGGTAGGCAACAAACTGAACCGCACTTCGCACACTGTGCGCAATTGGTACCGAGGGCAGACCCTGCCCAGTGCTCAAGACCTGGTGAAACTGCAATTCCTTACTGGTCGACCGTACGGCACCATGCTCGTCATCAAAGACGAAACAGAACAGGCCGCATAAGAAAAAGCCCGGTGCAGGAACACCGGGCCAGGAAACCATAAAGGAGTATACCACAATGAGTGAATTAATCCCCATTCAAGATAAAGATGGCGCCCAGGCCGTCATGGGCCGCGACCTACACAATTTTCTAGGTATCGGCAAGGACTATACGACGTGGTTTAAAGATATGACCGCGTATGGCTTCGTTGCAGGTCAGGACTTTTCCCCAATTTCGGGGAAAACCTCTGACCAGGGAGGTCGCCCCAAACAAGACCACATCGTTTCGCTGGACATGGCTAAGGAAATCAGCATGATTCAGCGCACCGACAAGGGTAAGCAAGCTCGTCAGTATTTCATTGAGTGCGAACGACGAGCCAAGGAGCCCGCCGAGTTGTCGCCGGAAGAAATCATGGCCCGCGCCATCAAGGTCGCCGACCACACGATTAAGGAACTGGAAGCCAAGACCGCGGACCAGGCCCTCGCCCTGGAAGCGGCTAAGCCAAAAGTCGAGTACTACGACCACTGCGTTTCTATCGAATCGGACGTAATGACCGTAAAAGACTGGGGCGCACACTTCGGGCTGACAGAGCCACAGGCACGTCAGAAACTACTAGACGCGAAGATGATTTACCGCAAAACCCAAACGCGGGAATGGTCATCACGCAAAGGGGATGTGGTTGACCGCAATGAATACCGCGCCTATGCCGCCTACCGGAATCTTTTCGACATTAGGGCGCAGCACAATGCGCCCCGCTACCACAACGGGCAAGTCCGCCAAACGCTGTACGTGCGCGCCGGGTGGGCAATCACCGTAGCGAAGAACGCCGGCATTCAAGTTGACCAGTCCATCTACGACGCACTACCAGGGTCGGTGTAGCGCGATGGGTAAGACAATCCTGTGTGTGGTCGCTGTGGTTATTTTGGTTGGTTTGGCCATCCTGGTCGGTCGCCGGGCCGGTCGACGTCATGACGACGAGCCTTCCAGTAACCAAGGGGTGCCTTTGTCGGAGTTTCCTGAAGTTTCAGAAACGACCATCTTCTTAGACGAGTACGGAGGAACAACCGGAGTGGTGTCCACCAGTAGTACTTCCACTCTTCGACACGATTATCTTGCCCAGAATGGTAGCGGACGCGGAGAGCCCGAGACTGAAGACCTTTCCCAGAGTGGCGAGGCACAAACCACGTCACAAGAATCTCGTCAGGATAGTGCTCAAGGCGTGGTGTCTCTAGTAAATCTCCAGCTTCGAATTTTGGGCATTCATGCAGCAATTGATATTTCTCGCCGCTCTTCATCCAGACAGAAAAACGATGAAGCGTAGAAATCCCATTGTGCTCGACGTGTAAGTCCAGGTGCTCTGATTGTCGCAGATTGATGTGAATTGAGTACGAAGTGTCCTTAATTCTTTCGAGCTTAATCTGCTTTCTTGCTAGCCACACGGTGATTGGTGCGAAACCCAGGCTGGCAGTGGCGACGAAGAGATTCCAATCCATGACTGAATTTTAGCCCGACTAGCAGGCGAGGGGAGTGCGAGCCTCCCCACGGGCACTGGGGACAGTCATGTCCCGAAATATCGACACAGTGACGTATTCCCCAGGGGGTGCAAGTTGGGTCGAAACGCTGTACAGAGAACTGAATAGGGAGTCCATCCCGGCCGTAGAACGGTAGGCCGGGCCGTGTCCCTGTGGGACTATTTGGTGTAGCGAGCATGTGTCTTAGATTGTCGATGACCTGCACCGCCGACAGGCTGAAACCACCTGACCGCCGTAGCTGGCCAAGGGTGAGGCAAATTCCACGTAACAGGGCACGAAAAACACTGAGGCCGTGAAATAGCTACTCCCCGGGTGCGAGTCCCGGGCGCGGCACTCGGGGTGGGTGTCAACGGCGAGTGTGCATTTTCGCCTAAAGCCCGCAGCGAGGGGCAAGCCCCCGCGCCAGTCGCACCTTGCTGGTACGCGTCAGCTGCATTCACCCCGGTTCAAGCACCTCAATGACCCTGGTGTGGATTTGTGAGCGCTTTGCCGCGCTGGGGTTGTTGGGGTGCGAGTCTCTCGCCACACAAGGGTGGCCCCCAGTTTTTGCGTTCCCTTTTTTGGGGTGCGTGGTTCGAGTCCACGCGAGAGAACTTGGGGGCGGTGCAGGCAAGCCCCGCCTAGAGCCTGCGTAAGCAATCCATGATGCGCGCCTGGCCGTCGGCGCGTCGGAGCGCTCCGCCCCCTCCCATCACAAAAAGGGGCCCGTGCACTGCTACTGCACGGGGCCCAAAAATCCACCCACTCTCACATAGGAGGACATCTTGAAGGCTACCAAACAGTCATATTCAGTCCCTGAAGTCGCCAGGATGCTTGGTATTTCGCAATCCACGCTCTATGAGCACGTAAAGCAAGGCGCTGTATCGCACCTGCACCCCATCACCGTGGGTGCGCGCACCGTCTTCCCTAAGCGCGTCATTGATGCGCTTTTCGACCCGAAGAAAATCGCATGAACCGCTTAAAAGACTACGCCCTGGGGTTGGCTTTTGGCCTGCCCGTATTCGCCGGAATCCTGATTGGAGGCCTCGCCCTATGATTTCCGAAACCACACTGGAGGACCTACGCGCCGTAGCTCGTGGGAAACGCATCCATAGTCAATTCAAGCTCAAAAACCTCGAAAATCACGGTTTGGTGACGCTGATCAAGCGCAATTCCAAGCTCGAGGTCGAAGCACTCACCACCGCGGGATATGCCGCCCTCGACGACACGCTAGGAGAGCCACGACGATGACCACCTGGATTGTTGCCCTGAACTCGATTGTTTTCATCAACGTTCTGGGCACGCTTGCGTTGTCCATTGCGGTGAATCAGCGCTTAAAGCGCCTGGAGAAGGAAGCCGCCCGCGGCTACTACCGCGATAGGGACCTGCAGAAGTCCATCAACTCCATCAACAAAACGGTCAAGCTCGAGTCTGGTTGGGGCATCGATGCGACCAGCCTGCGGTCCCTCGAGGCTCACCTGCAGAGGAATGATGATGATTAAAACCGAAAGAGCCCTGATTCTGCAGGAAGAATATGACCATTTCATCCGGTGTGGGATTTCCCGACCATTGGCCCTCATACGCCTCGCCGAGGTGTACCAGGTCAGCCAGCACACCGTGGAACACTCCGTGTCCCCATCGGCGCGGGACAGAGTCCGCAGGCAGGTGCAAGCAGTATGAAACAGCGCATCATCACTAAACCCCCGGCGCCCGGCACTGACGAGTGGGCTCAGACCATTACCGCGTCAAAAGTCCCAGCACTTTTAGGTATTTCTCGCTTTCAATCCCAGTACGCGGCCTGGCACCAACTGGCCGGGAACCTGCCGGTGGACGGCATGGACGAAGACCGCGCCCTCTGGGGCCACCTGAGCGAAGAACCCCTAGCCAAGTACTGGCTGCATAAGCACCCTGGTTGGCAACTTAACAGGCCACACAACGGCACCACAGAGATTGCGTATTCTAATCCGACGCTGCCTTTTCCGAATATGGCCACGATTGACCGGCGTGGAATCAACCGAAAATACGGTTTGAAAGACCCCCGACGATTCCACATCATCGAGTGTAAAACCGCATTCAGCCTCGAGGATTGGGGCACCCCGGACCAGTATGATTCAATCCCCGCGGACTATTTCACCCAAGTCACATTCCAGATGGGTGTCAGCGGTATCCCGTCGGCTTCTGTGGTCGTCGTGTCTGGGGCGATGAAGCCTGAGATTCACGATGTGGAATTTGACGCCGGTATTTTCAACGCGCTGGTCGACCAGCTGCAGGATATTTACCGCAAAATCCGGGCTGGTGAATTCCCTGACCTGGACGCGGACAAAAAGACCTACGACGCGGTACGCGGCCTGCATCCTGACATTGACCGCGACGCCACTGTCCAGGTGCCACGTGACCAGGCTGTTGCGTGGTTGGACGCGTTTCATGCGGAAGACGAAGCGAAAAACCGCGCACAGCTCGCCAAAACCCAACTCGCCAACCTCATGGGTAATGCCCGCCTCGCCATGGTGGGAGACCAAAAACTGGCTGACCGTAGGGCACGGAAAAATTCCGCCCCGTCGGTGCAAATCAACAAGAAAATCGACCTTTCTAAGGAGAAGTAATGAATCAAGAACTCGACACCACCAACCAGCAGACACCGGACGCGGGTATGCCGATGGCACCGGTCAACTCCAACGTGCTGGAGCAACTACGCTCACAGGCTGAGTCCTGGAGCGCGGCAGCACAGATTGCTGAGCAGCTCGCCCGCACTGATTTTGCAGGACCATTCAAGAACAAGCCGGCGGATATGGCGGCCGCAATCCTCAAGGGCGCCACGCTGGGTATCCCGCCGGAGTCCATTGGTAAGTCCATCTACGTGGTACACGGAACCCCCGCCCTCTACGGCAAAACGGCTTTAGCTATTGCTCTGAGCCACGGATACGAAACCGAAACCATAGAGGACAGTGCTAAGGCTGTCACGGTGCGCATGACCAGCCCTAAGGGCCAGTCGATGGAGGTGCGCTACACCATCGAGCGCGCAACCCAAGAAGGCCTCGTCAAAGGCAACAAAGTGCAGTACGAAACCCGCCCGTCGAAGATGCTGTATTGGAAGTGTATCGGTGAGCTCACGGACCGTATGATTCCGCACCTGACCGGTGGCATGCCGGTGAAAGAGGATTGGGAGCAGTCGCCGACCCATAAGGTCACGGCAACGCACCTGGACCGCCCAAGCCGTGGCGCTAGTGGCCTGAAAGCTGCGCTTGGTATGGGCGAAACCGGCCGTCAGGAAGAACCACAGCAGACCGACGGGCCAGCGCCGGTTGATGATGAGTTCCTGGCCGATATTCAATCCACCGTCGAGAGTTTCACCACCACTGACGACATCACCGCTTTCGCCGACGGGCTCAAAGCCGAAGGTGATGTACCCGACGAAGTGAAAGACATCATCATGTCCCGCTACAACGAGCTAAAGGAACAGTAATGGAGCTTGAATTCATTGATGAACTGCCACCCGTCCAGAACCGCGCCACCCTTGATGAGCAGCGCGTAGACGAGCTCATTGACAGTCTTCTGGCTAATCCTGGTCAGTGGGCAAAAGTCTCATACGAGTGGCTGTACCCCGATGCCGTGAACCGCAAGAAAGAAACGCTGCAGAGTCGGAACAGGAACTTCGCGTCGAGGGTAAGCAAAGGGCAGATACTGCCTTTTAATGAGTACCCCATCGAAGCAGCAACTCGTCAGGGGCAGTTGTACATGCGCATGACCGTGACGAAGAAGTATTTGGAAGGAATGGACCTTTAATGATTGATGTCATCACCCTCACTGGAGGGCTACCTAGGGACGCGGAACTACGATTCACGCCACAGGGTACTGCGGTCGCGAATTTTACGTTGGCGAATTCGGATAATCGCTATGACGAGAATCAGAATCAGTGGGTTAAGGCTCGCAGCATGTACCTGGACGTGACGATGTGGAATGAGTCCGGCAATCGGCAGAATCCTACCCCGTGGGCGGAACTGGCCGCTGAGCTGAAAAAGGGAGACCAGGTTGCTGTGACTGGGAAGCTGGTAACGAGGTCGTGGGAGACTAAGGACGGCGAAAAGCGCAGCAAGATTGAGTTCCAGGCGCTGCGTTTCTACCGCATGCCCACCGCCCAGCAAGGCCAAGCACAGCAGTCCCAGCCCCAGCAGCAGAGTGGGCAGGGCGCCAACTCGGGTGCGTGGTCAACACAGCCGGCACAAGCAGGCCAGCAAGACCAAGCCCCGCCATTCTGATGGCCTATATCTCGATTAAAGCCGCTGACCTGCCCGACTATAAGGGCAGGAGAGTGGTGCTTTCCCCACGGCTTTCGACCCGGAAAAGATAGCTGACCGTATCACTTTCGCTGCTCGTGTCGGTGATGTGGTGCATGGCGCCACCAGAGACGGCCGCTTCGCTATGAATGCGTCGTCGACTGTGCTGGTCGACCCGACTGCCTAAGCCCCCGCATGGACCTCAATAGTCCACGTGGGGTCTTTTACATAAGGACCTTGTTTATGCTTGTTTATTTTATCGAAAAAATGTCCGAATTGGCCTACACGCCAGACGGTGGCCTTGCGGACCCTGAGCATCCGATTTACGCCCTGATTTGGGTGCTGAAGCAGGTGGCCATGTGACCACTCACCAACAGCGCCAAGACATGCGCGCCTACCTCGAATCCCAAGACATTTACTGCGCCCAACCAGATTTCCTAGACGCGCTTATACGCCTATTTGAATCCATAGAAAAGGAGGTGGAAAACGATGCCGAAAGATAGTCGCTTGTACGCGAATATTACGCATGATTTTTTCGAGTCGCCGAAAATTATGGTGCTGTCGCCGGAAGCGAAATTGGGGCTTTTGGAGATGATTTTGTGGTCGTGTCGGATGCAGACCGATGGGGTCATTGACCGCCGTGTAGCAAGTGCTAAGCATTTGCTAGACGTGTGCCAGGAGTTGCTAGACAACGACCCCGATGCGCCCTCGCTTGTGGAGCTCGAAAATGGTGATTTTTTCATACACGACTTCGCTAAACACCAGACAACGCGGGCTGAAATTGAAGAAATTAGGGAGAAAAGAAGGGCCGCTGGGCGTGCTGGCGGGCTGGCTAAAAGTAGGGCACACGCTGCGAAAAGTAGCAAACGTCTAGCAAGTGCTAAAGCAAGTGCTAAAGCAAGTGCTAAGCAAACGCCTAGCAAACCTCTAGCAAAACCCCTAGCAAAATTTAGCAAGAATAAGAATAAGAAGGGGGAGGGGGAACAGGCCGAAAATACCGCTAACGCGGCTGCCGAAAACGCCCCATCGACCCCCCAGAATTTGGACGAGTTGGCGGCGGCTCACGCCGCACGCACTCGATGCCCGAAGCATGCTCACATCCCGCCGGGGGAGTGGGTCGATGAAGATTGCCGCGAATGCCAGAAACTCCGCGAGGGCACCGAAGCCGAAGAGCACCAGGAGCGTAAGGACGCTTTGCAGGCGCGCCGGGAATGCGACCTCTGTGACGCCAACGGCATGCGCTACAAGGACGGGAAAGCCTGGCGCTGTGACCACAAGCCTGAAACAGGCCCAAAAACCGGCCCAGCAGCCATACAGAGCGGCAAACAAGCCACCCATGGGCAATCACCCCAAAACAGTACTCAAACCCGCCAGAAACGAAATGAGCCACCATTTTGAAAAAACGACTCAAACACATCGCTAGAGCCGCGATTTACGTCATCGGGGCTTCTCAATTTGGCTGGGTCCTGTACGTCGCTCACCACCCAGCCGTAATTGCCATAGCCCTGGGCTTTCTCGCTATCTACATTGGCCTGCTGGCCACGGACTTCGAAGCCCTCGAGGAGCACGAGAACAAGCAATGAACCCCATCACCATCACCTGGAAGGACTAACCCATGGCTCGACCATTCCCGTTCGATGACACGAACGACCCAGACGAAGAAGAATTAGAAAACAATTTCGACAGCCAAGAACGCTGGTACGAACAACTACACGACCTACGAAAGGACGACCAACTATGGGACAACTAAACCTCACCCGCCAAGAAATCATCGACGCGCAGCTCGCCCGCCAATGGGCGGAGTGGAACAAGTCCTGTGAAGTCAGCTCGCCCGAAATTCAGGCCGCAGCTAACTTCATCCTCGCCCACACCACCCCTCCGACCATGGCCGACGTCGAATGGGACGATGAGCTGCACTACCTCGCGGAAGCAGAGCACCCCAACTGGGGCAAGGTGGTCATGCTTTACGAATTTGACGAATTTATCAGCTTCATGCAGACATCGGACGGGCCAAAAGTCGCCCTAGGCGATGTTAAGGAACGCTTCACCCCGACTGGCCGTCGCTACGTACTCCAGGAGGGAGAATAATGACCCCGAAAGAAACCGCAACCCTCATTGCCTTCTTCAAGCTTCTAGGTCGCAAAGCGAAGATTTTAGAATCTAAGAAGAAATACAATCTCGTAACTGCCACCGCGTACGACTACCAAGGCCGATACACAATATCCGGCACAGTATTCAAAGAAAACCCCGCCTTCATCGACGTAGCTATCTACGATTTCAAGAACGATGCCAAGCGTGACTACATCCTAGATGTCAGCAGAATCACCCCGGAATTGGCCGCGAAATTCACCAGGGAAGCAATCGACGCCTACGAGCAAGAACTGGCGGAATGAGAAAACCGCGTCATCACAAGTGTGAGCGGACGCGGTGTGTACACCACAAGCCTACAACACCAGGAGAAAAGAATGCCCTACCCCACATTGCCACCGTATGACCAACACATCATCATCAGCGCGATGCGCCACTGCCGCGAAAGACCATCC
This sequence comes from Corynebacterium sp. KPL2895, assembly GCF_040225815.1. Classification (NCBI taxonomy): domain Bacteria; kingdom Bacillati; phylum Actinomycetota; class Actinomycetes; order Mycobacteriales; family Corynebacteriaceae; genus Corynebacterium; species Corynebacterium sp. KPL2895. Next base: position 31,114 of record NZ_JBEHFY010000022.1, on the reverse strand, counting down.
TATTTCCTCCGCCACACCACCAAGTGGGTAATGGAGCACTGGGACGAACTCGATGGGCACACCCGAGACCAACTAATCCGGGGCGCCCGCCTAGACCTCCGCCTACGCGAGGAAGCAACACCGGAAGAAAAAGGCCAGCTCGCCCGCGAAGAACCAGAGTGGGAAGCATATCTGGACTTCATCGAAAGGAGAAAGTATGAGTAACCAAGACCAAGTAGCGCAGGCCATCGTTATGTGCGCATTCAGGGGATTCAGCGCCGGCGATATAGCCGAGCACCTAGAGGCTCACGGCCTACTCGCACCAGACCTACCCACGTTGCGCCACGATTACGACAGTATCGAAGCGCCAGTGCGCTACTCCCTCATAAACATAGGGTATGACTCCGAGCGGTATGACGACGATAGCGCTCTCGTCGGGGTCTGGGCCGGGGACGTCAAATTCTCACTCGGCGGATATAACGAGGCGTCGGCCTACATGAGCACTGAGCAGGCCCGCCAGTTCGCCCTCGCACTACTCGCAGCAGCCAAATACCAGGAGGAAAAATGATGACGCACGTTGAACGTGCCATCTGGGTGCTCGAAGAGGCCCGCCGCCACGGAGAAGTCCGCATCGCCCCACACGATGCAGTAGAGGCTATCGTCCAGGCTGGCTTGCTCGCCCCCGACCTGCCAGAACCCACTTTTTCTTTCAGCGACGGCACAAAAGCGTGGTTCATCGAAGACGGAGAAGAGGGCTACTGCATCGGTGCAACCTATATTTTCAATGACGAAATCCTGCTACGCACCGCCGCAGGCAGAGTCAAAGGAGCACCCGCCAAAATGCGGAAAATAGGCCTCGCCCTACTCGCCGCCACCAACCACGCAGAGGAGGAAGCATGCCCCCGATGACACCCGAAGAAGCGAAGCGCTGGATCGAAGAAGGCCTATACACGGGCCGCGTACCGCAGTTCCACGCCCGCCGCGCCCTACAAACCATTGCTGACATGGACACCGAAACAATCACCACACAGGCGCACCCGCGGGGAAGCTGGAACGGTGACGCGAAAGACCCACACTATTTCGACGTAGCCCCCGGCACCCTGATGCGCCGCCACGTCACAGAATGGAACAAAGCATGACCACTCTCGCAGACATGACCCCACAAGAACGAGCACAATGCCGAGGAATGTGGTGCGGCTACAATCGCCACGTCAAAGGCGGTAAACCATCAGACTTCGTCATCATGGTCGAAGACGTAAACGAAGTAGGCCTCGTATCGTGCATAAATCCAGGAGCGCCGAAACCCAAAGCCTGGGCACCCGAACCGTGGATGCTCACCCCACGCGATGACCTACCCCGCGCCTGGACAGCCGACGGCCAGCCGCCAGCAGGCGACTGGGAATACGCCGAATACCTCGACGAATACGACGGCATGACCGATGTTTTCTACTTCGGCGGAGACCCCACCCACCGCCGATGGGAAAGCGACTGGGAAGAAATATAACCCCCAACCACCATCATCATCACCACCGGGCCCCGCACACCACGGGGCCCTTACTTATACCCAAGGAGTCTCATGAAAAAGCCACGCCACAACCGCCACAACCTCCACACACCACGACCAGCCCGCGCACTAATCAAAAAATACCGCCACGAAAAACAACAACGCCCCACATTCCGATGGAGATAACATGCCCGAATTCCAATGCTTCGTCCCCGGCACACCCCGCCCACAAGGCTCCAAACGCCACGTCGGCGGTGGCCGCATGGTCGAATCCTCCAAATACGTCAAAGCCTGGCGCACAAAAGTCAGCCAAACCGCACAACACGCCCACCACGGCAAACCACCACTCACCGGCCCCCACCGCCTCGACCTCGTACTCATAATGCCCGCCCGCAAAAAAGAAAAAGACCCAGGCGGCTGGCACACCGTAAAACCTGACCTTGATAAGTTAATCCGCGCCATAGATGACGCAATCACCACAGCCGGTATAATCACCGACGACTCCACAATCTCAGCAATCACAGCCCTCAAACGACGCGCCAAAAAAGACGAGCCACCCGGCGCACACATCACCATCACACCTCTAGGCACCCCAACCCCCGTAGGGAAACAGTGACCGTAGACCAACAAGACCTCGCCAACGCCGCCAAAAAACTCCAAGTCCTCTACGGAGAACTCGACCACGCCAAGTACGAAAGACCACCCGCCCCTGAAGTTTCCACCCAGGGCGCGAACCAACAAAAAGGCCCAAGCGAACCTTTTCCCATCTGGACCATTTCTGATGACGCGCATTTCACCGCATTACTCAACGAATACTGTGACGACGCCGCCCGGTATGTCCCGCTCGCCGGCGACATCTACACCCACGGCTTCCGCCGCAACGGCCGGCGCATGTGCCAATGGATAGCCTGGAACGCTGGCCCCATCAGCCAACTCGACGTCGCACCCCTCATGCTCGACGAACTCCGCCACCAGGCCCGCGAACTCAACCACCGCCTACGCCGCACACGACCACTCGCACCCGTAACCCTGCAGTCCGAGCCCCGTCGCGGTGCTGAGCATATTGCCCGGCAACTCCGCGCCCGCGGCCAAAACGTCACCGCCGACACCATCAGAGGATGGGCACGGCGCGGCCACATCACCACCACCACAATGCCCAACGGGCGGAACGGCTACCTACTCACCGAAGCACTCACCCACACATGGAAGGAATAGACAATGAGCGCTAAAACCACATTGGATGACATTTACGAAATCCTGGACTTCATCCCACTTCCAGGAGTGTGTTGGCTGGAATACGAAGAAAAGGACGGGAGAATTGCTCGAAGCGAAATGCCGGGCCTTGTAAAAGTTAAGCATCAAGGAGTGGAAAAAGTTCACAGTGACGATGACGGAACGATATTGTCTATCGAGCAATTCCCAGGTGATGACGAAATAGAGTTTCACGCTGCTGACATGATGGACGGCGAAATAGTGAGAGCGGCAACGTTCAAAAACTTCCGAGGCGCTCAAGCCATGCGACACTCATTCCGGGACGCGTAGCCTGTACAGCGCCCACATATCGTGTATAATGACCCACAGCGATACTTGTAACCCTCAACACGCGTTGGGGGTTCTTGTCGTTTTATGAGTCTTGTAGCCACCTCAACACCAATCATGTACACCCGCGAGATAGTACGAGCGACATTGGGGCGCAGGCCGCTGGTTCACGACCAGGACAAGACACAACAAGCAGGGAGGTGCGCTGTGGGGATTATCGTCGTCACTGGCCCGCCTGCAGCGGGAAAAACCACATACATCCGCGAGCACAAGCAGAATGGTGACGTCATCATCGACTATGACGAAATCGCCAACACGCTTGCAGGATACGATGCGGATAATCATGAGCACGAGTCGCACATCAAAGCCATTACCAAGGCGGCGCGGCAGGCGGCAATAGATAAAGCCATCGACAAGCACGACGGCAGCTTTACGGTGTGGATTATCCATTCCACGCCAAGTGCGGCACAGATAAAGCGGTACAAGGCTGCCGGGGCGGACATTATGACCATCGACCCCGGCAAAGACACAGTCATGCGGCGCTGCAAGCAACAGCGCCCGGAATACATGCTGAAAATTGCGGCGGACTGGTACGCCAAGCAGTCAAAAGCGGCGAAAACCACCACACAGCGCGGCTACGGGCAAGCACATCAGAGGCAGCGGCGGATATTACTCGCGCAACTCGTCGACGGTACGCCGTGCCCAGAATGCGGGCGACCGATGTTTAAGACGGCGGCGAAGAACTTTGACGGTGCCGCGCTGGAAGCTGACCATGGTCCTGGTGCTGCACTCAAGTATGCGGAAAACAAGCAGGCCACCAAGGCGACGCGGTTGCTGCATCGTGCGTGTAATCGTTCTGGTGGGGCGTGGGATAAGCCCCGGCCGGTGAAGACGGAGGAGTCCGCGTCGGCTGGTGACGGGTTTGTTTGGGCTTGATAATGATTGGGGCCGCCCTAAAATCATAAGTGGGTAGTCCCATTGACTCTCCCTATTGTCCCTGCTCAGTCAAGCTTTCTCTCTCCGCACTTTATTTTCGTAATTTTTGGGGCCTGTGTGGCCGTCTGACGGGCTGTTATGGAGGTTTTAGGTAGTGAGTCTTGATGATGTAGAGAAGGCGTTAGCAGGCGATAGGGCGCTTAATGAGTTTGACGCTCGTGCTGTTCAGATTGTGTCGCAGTTGATTGTTCGTGTGCGTCAGGCTCGGTTGATTATTGCTGATGAGGGTCCTGTTGCGGCGAAGGAGTCGGGGGAGCCGATTGAGCATCCGGCTGTGAAGGTGGAGCGTATGGCGTCGGCTGAGATTCGTGGCTGGGTGAAAGACCGGCCGGACTTGTTCGGTGCGCGTTCGCACGGTGAGTCGCGTGAGCCGAAGCCTAAGGCGAACAAATTTGGCGGATTCAAGGTTGTAGGCCAGTAGGAAGGGGGTGTCTGGTGGGTAAACCGGAGTGGCTTATTGGTCGCCAGACGCCGACGCATCAGAATATTCCTGCTGGCGATAGTGAGTTTGCGGATAAGGCTTGTGAGTTCGTTCGCTGGGCGGGTCTGGATTTGTACCCGTGGCAGGAGGACTTGCTGCGCGATAGTCTTTTGCAGAATGGTGAGGGCATGTGGTCCTCGCGTGAGGTCGTCGTATCCTTGGCTCGTCAGAACGGCAAGGGCGAGGTGCTTGTCGCCTTGGAGCTCGTAGCCATCTACCTGTGTGATGCGCATTCCATCATGCATTCGGCGCACTTTTTGGATACGGCGATGGACGCCCGTGACCGTCTTTGGGATGTCATTGAGGACAATCCCGCCCTGATGGATTGGTGGGAAGACGAGTATCCGGGTGTGTCTCCGAAGCCGATTCTGGGCAATGGCAAAGACGCGATTAAATTCCCTAATAAGGCGAAGATTTATTACCGTACGCGCACGAAGAAGACTGGCCGTGGTTTGTCGTTTGATTGGCTGATTTTTGACGAGTGTTTTGACCTGCCTAATGAGGTCTACGCCGCGATGAATAATACGACTAAGGCGCGGCCTAATGCTCAGAAGGTTTTTATTTCGTCGCCGGTGAATATTCATGAGCATTTTCATGGTGCGATTTTTTCCGCGAAGCGCTGGTCCGCGCTCGATGGTGCTGACGGCATTCTTTTCAAGGAGTGGTGCCGCGAGGAAGATGACGATCCATTTGAGGAATCGACGTGGGCTAAGGCTAATCCGTCGCTGGTGAATGAGCCGCGGCCTGGTGTGCAGCTGGACGAGGTGCGCTCTGAGGCTAATTCGGCGCGTAGCTCGGAAGCCCTGTTGGAGCCGTTTCTTGTCGAGACTTTGGGCCAAGGCTATTGGGTGCCGCGTGATGGTGACCTCGTTGATGATTTTGTGCCGGTGATTGATTACGAGGCGTGGTCAGCGGCGTCTGCCATGATGCCGCCATCGTTGGGGGAGTCCTGCCTAGCGGTGGACGTGACGCCGGACGGTGAAGCCGTCGGTGTGGTGTCTGCCGCCCAGTGGGGAGACAAGGTTTTCTTGTCGCTTGCCCCTTATGAGGATTTCGACCGTGGCCTTGTCGTGGACAAGGTGGGTAGCACCGTGGAGTTGAATGACCCTGCTGCGGTGGTGCTGGACCCGTCGGGGCAGTGCTCCACGCTGGTCGACCCCTTGCGCGGTATTGGTGTCGCGCCGGAGACGTTAAGTGGCGCCCAGGTGTCGAAAGCCTACGAGCTTTTCCTACGCATGTGGGCTGAGAAACGTATTGCGCATGACGGGTCACAGCGGTGGTTGGACGCGCTTGGTGTGGCTCAAGAGCGGTCGAAGAATGGCCGTTTCCGTAGCTTGGACCGTTATTCCGGTGATGTGACCGTGCTTGTCGCCGCCACGTTGGCGGTGTGGGGGCTGCAGGAATACGGGGTTGGTGAGTTCGATGGCGAAGTGAAACGACGCACGCACTATGTCAGCTCGGCGCGGGGCGTGAAGCGTAGTCGTCGAGTTGCTGAAATGAGTTTCTAAGGAGGTGGCCGCTGTGGCTGATTTTAAGACGCGTGAGGTAGGCCATGCGCGGGCCGCTCGTAACCATGCCCTGGCGGAAGACAACTGGGAGTTACGCTTCCCGCATTCTGCTCGTGTGTTTGCGAAGATGGGGCGTGAGGACGCTCAGGTTACGTCGGTGTTGCGTGCGGTGACGTTGCCGATTCGGCGTGCCACGTGGTTTGTGGAGCCGAACGGTGCGCCCGATGACATCGTTGCCGCCGTCTGTGAGGACTTGCGGTTGCGGGCAAAGGGCGAGGACCCGAATAAGCCGTTTGCGCCGCGTACCGGCCGGGTATCGTGGGAAAAGCACCTGGAACAAGCGCTGAAAGCGATGCAATTCGGCCACATGTTCTTTGAGCAGGTCTACGAGCCCGGTGCGGACGGTCGCGAACACCTCGTGAAGCTCGCGCCGCGTTGGCCGGGGACGATTGATGCAATCAACGTCGATGACGACGGCGGGCTGATGTCCATTCGGCAGGCCGCTGCCGCCGGCGCCCGCCGTGGCGACGACGTGCGTGAAATTCCCGTAGACCGACTTGTGGCCTATGTCTTTGATGACGAGGGGTCGCAGTGGACTGGTAAGTCCGTGTTGCGTCCGGCGTATAAGCATTGGAAGTTGCGGGACTCGCTGCTTCGGCTGGAGCTTAACACTTTGGACCGTAACGGCATGGGTGTGCCGGTGTACACCGGGTCTGAAGTAGCGATGGACCCGGACAAGGACTTGGCTGATGGTCAGGGGATTGTTGAGGGTTTTCGTGCGGGTGAGCATGCTGGTGCGTCGATTCCTGCTGGTGCGAAGTTGCAATTGTTGGGCACGTCGGGTCAGTTGGTTTCGCCGCGTGAGGCGATTAATTACCACGACAGCATGATTGCTAAGAGCGTGCTTGCGCACTTCCTGAACTTGGAGGGCAAGGGCGGGTCTTATGCGCTTGCGGAAACACAATCGGATTTGTTTATTCAGTCTTTGCAGACTACCGCGGAGTGGCTGGCCGATATAGCCACACAGCACGTGGTGGAGGACCTCGTTCGCGTGGCGTTTCCGGACCACACTGGTTTGGTTCCGCGGGTGACGTTCGACCCGATTGCTTCGAAGAAGGAAATCAGTGCTGCGGACCTCGCCGGGTTGAAGAACGCTGGTTTGATTCTGGGCGATAAGGACCTGGAGGAAGATTTGCGGCGCCGGTATACGCTGCCGCCGAAGCAGAAATTATCGGACGCTTTGGAGTCGAAGAAGCAGCGGCAGGTCATGGAAGAGCAGATGGGCGTCGCCCTATCCGACGACCCACAATCCGATGACCTTGAGGGCATTGACCGGAAAGCGAAGCTGAACCACCGGTACGAGCAAGCCATGAATGGTATCGACGAGCTGCTTAACGAAATGAAGAATAGGCAGGGGGACTTAGTGTGAGTGAAATTTTGATGTATGGGCCGATTGGCCCGGATTTTTGGGAGCCGGAGAACGCAATTACCGCGAAGTCAGTAATGGCTCAGCTGGCTGACATTTCTGGTGATGTGACCGTGCGGATTAGCTCCGGCGGTGGAGATGTCTACGAAGGCATCGACATCATGACTGCCTTGAAGAATCATGATGGCAAGGTCACGGTGATTGTGGAGTCGCTGGCGGCGTCGGCGGCGTCGTTTATTGCTGTTGGGGGTGCTGACCGCGTGCTCATGCGCCCGTCCTCGGAATTGATGGTGCACCGTGCGTGGACCTTGACCGAGGGCAATGCGGACGACGCACGCAAGACACTGGCCGACCTCGAGCGCCAGGACAACAAGCTGGCCGCTATCTACGCCGCAAAGGCAGGCGGGGAAATCCACGACTGGCTCGACGCCATGAGTTCGGAAACGTGGTACACCGCTGAGGAAGCAGTGGCCGCTGGCCTGGCTGACGCGGTGATTCAGGAGAAGTCGGAAGCGCCGGCGCTTGCGGCGTCGTTGGCGAAGCGGCGGTTTAAGTTTGCGAACCGGGCTGCGGCTCCGCCGCCGCCTGTCACCCGGTCGGAATCGGGGGACGACAACACTACGCCCAGCGATGGGCAGAAAGGGGATACCGTGGGTATTCTGAATCAACTTGCCCAGGAGCTGGGTAAGACGCCGGAGGATGTGCAGGCTGCACTCTCCGGCTTTTTTAATGAGGAAGTCACCGTCACCGCTAAGGTAGACCTGACCTACCCGGAAGACACCACCGTGGTGCCCACCGGTGAAGTTGAGGTTGGGCCGAACGAGGACGTGCCTGCAGGCTTGGTTTTTGCGTTGGGTGATACGCCGGATGGTTGGTCTGGTGAGCTCAATGAAGAGTCCGGTGTGCTGAAGGTAATCGCACCGTCTGATGTGGAACCAGACGATGAGGTTGCGTTCACGGTCACCGCTGAGGGTGATGGTGAGCCGACTGAGTTCACTATTCCGGTGACGGTAAAGGCCGCGGCCGAGTCTGAGGATAACGACACCGCCCCGGAGGAAACGCCGGCGCCTACCGCGTCCGAGGACACGGTCACTCTGGATGCTGAGACCTACAACGAACTCAAGGCTGCTGCCCAGCATGGTTGGAAGGCTATGGAAGAGCAGAAGGAAGCAAGCCTTGTTGCGGAGGTGGACGGCTGGATTAAGGAAGGCCGTATTTCTGCTGCTCGTCGTGGTAAGGCGATTGCTGCGATGAAGCGTGACCCTGAGGCCGCTCGCGACATCTACGGCTCGAACCCTGCCGGAACTATCCCGCGGGCGGAGATTGGCTACGGCAAGGACGTTGAGCCTGATGCGTTCAAGGCTGTCCGTAGCAAGGCTGACCAGCTGGGTGTTTTGACCCGCACGAACTTTCATTAAGGAGTAAATAATTATGTCGAATCCGACTTTTCGTTCTGGCCCGATTAGCTTCAAGGCCGAAGAGGACGTCACTAAGTTCCGCCTGGTGCAGGTGGGTGAGAATGGTGTGAAGCACGCTGTGGCTGCTGGCCCGGTTTTTGGCGCGGTCACTGAAAACGCATCCGCCCCAGTAGAAGAGCAGCCCTCCAACACGTTGGCGTTGGGCGCGCCGGGCATTGTTGCGGTGCACATTGGCCCGGCAACGGTGCCGCTGGAGGTTGCTGGCACGGCTGAGGACATTAAGCAGGGCGCGCCGGTGTATGCCGCCGCCGATGGCAAGGTGTCCGCCACCGGTTCCCTGCTGGTGGGTGTTGCTGCGCGTCCTGGTGCGGGCAAGACCGTCAAGACGACCCTTGTTACCCCGTCGGTGGCTGCGCCTGCGGCCTCGGACGTGTCCGAGGGCTAAGAAAACTACCTGAACTTTTAAGGAGAAATAATAATGGGAGAGCTCATTACGAGTGCCTACGACGGGCCGAAGCTGACCGTGTCCGAAATGCTGGAGGACCCAACTTTTATCCCCCAGCGCGTTGTTGACGGCATGCAGGGGCAGTTCCTGGAGGATCTGTTCTTCCGCCAGGCTGAGAACAACAAGGGTGTGGTCGCATTCCGTGAGGCCGCTGGGCAGTACCTCGCGGATGACGCTGAGGAAATCGCCGAGTTTGGTGAAATCCCCGTGTCCGCCCCGGAGCTTGGGCCGTTGCGTGCCGCATACGGCATCAAGTCTGGTGAGGCAATCCGCATTTCCTACGAGATGCGCAACGAGAACAAGGTTGACCAGGTTAACCGTCACATTCAGGCGCTGGAAAAGACGATGATTCGTCACGGCATCCAGGCCACCCTGGGCGTGTTCAAGTCCGCAAAAGTGCAGGAGCTGCAGGTATCGTCCCAGTGGACCGGCGGCGACCCTGTCAAGGACGTGTTCGACGCGGTCGAGCTTGTGCAGTCCGCACACGAGGACGATGACGTGAACCGTCAGTTTGACTACGAGCCGAACACGATTCTGCTGCACCCGGCTTCCTACACGAAGCTGGTGCGCAACGAGCAGATGCAGAAGTACTACATCGGCAACGCTGCGCTGGACAATCCCATTTTCCTGGACCAGAATGGCGATTCCATTTTTGGTGGTCTGCGTAACACGGAGCTTTTCGGCACTTTGCGTGTGGCGACCTCGCGTCTGATTGAGCCGGGCACCGCCTATGTCTTTGAGGCGCAGGGTGTTGGCTTCAAGTCCGATACGATGCCGCTGACCGCGACGCCGATGTACTCCGAGGGTGGCGACTCCCAGCTGGGCGGTCCAACGATGTCGTGGCGCTCTGACCTTGTACGCAAGCGTGCCATCGCGGTGGATAACCCGAAGGCCATCGTCAAGCTGACCGGTATTGCCTAATGGTCAAGGTCACGCTCGCGAAATACTGGAGCCCGGAGGACGTACTGTTTCCTCCGGGCTCTGTCGTTGAGGTAGATGATGAGACTGCTGGGTGGCTGGATAGCTGCGGTGCTGTGCGTCACGAGGCTGACCACACTGCCAAGAAACCGCCGAAGAGTAAGCCCGCCCCGGTAGAGCAGGAGGATGAAAAGCCTACTGCTGCGCCAAAGGGTGATGATGTGCCGCGCCCGGCTAAGGCCGCGTCAATTGATGATTGGCGGAAGTACGCCGAGGCCCAGGGCATTGTTACTAAGGGCTTGTCGAAGAAAGAACTCATTGGGGCAACCCAATAAAGAAGTGGAGGTTAGCCGTGCTGAACATCGACACCACCTATGTGGCTGACCGCCTACCACGAGAGCTCACCGACGCTGAAACGAAGCGCCTGCACGTACTCATTGATGACGCCGTTGAGCTCATTGATGTGGCTTTCATGCAGGCGGGCCGCGACTTTGATACGGAGCTGGTGACAGTGCCGTGGCTGGAGTCGGCGGCACGTAGGGCGGTGCTTGAAATGGTGTCAGCCGCCACCCTCGTGGGTGGGAACGCTGGCATGCGGTCCATCTCGTCCACGACGGGGCCACAGTCGGATTCGGTCACGTTTGCTGACGTAGATTCCGTCTCGTGGGGTGGGGTGCGGCTAACCGATGACCTTTTGAAGCTGCTTGGCTTGTGGCGTGAGGGTGCACGTGGGCGCTTCCCGCGGCCGCGCCAGTGGCCGGAAAGGTGGTCATAATGATTCGTCCTGACCAAGCCGGTGAACCCATCACTGTAAAAGGTGAGGTGGTGGGCCGTGACCATCGCGGCAGGCCGCAGTACGCACCGGGGCGTGTAATTGAGCATTGCGTCGTGTCCCCCGCGGGGGACCAGGTCGTGCGCGGCGATGGGTTCGTGCATGGGGACATTACGAAATTGCAGGTAATCGCGCCTGCAGGCACGGTCGTGGCCGATGGGGATACGGTCACGATTCGCGGCGAAGATTACACAGTCCAGCAGCGTCAGTCTTTTGATTATTCGGTGGGTCGTCGCCCCGTGGTGGGGTGGCACAAGCCGAAAGTTGTTTTCGTCGTCGAGCGAGGGGAGGTGTCCGGGAATGTCGCTTGATTATCACAAGCTTTTCAAGGAATTGGCGGCTACCCCGCAGGTTCGGGATGCGTCGCGTAAGAAAGCAGAGCAGATAAAGCGGCTTATTGAGGCTCGCTGGCCCGAGGTCAATGAGCTGTCTGCCAACGATAAAGCATTCTTGCGTGGTGGCGGCGACACGGTCAAAGTCACCTTGGCCACCCGAAATACTTTGCGCCCGACGCATATCGTCATGGTGCGTCACCCGGGTGCGGTGGCGAAGCAAGCCAAGGATGGCTTTTTGACCAAGGCGGTGAAAGATGCGTCCTGATTTTGGGATAACCCCTGACCCGCCTGCACTGGTGTACAAGCATGTCGCGAAACTCTTTTCTGAAGAGGATGCGGACATGCTGCACCTGCATTTTCTGCCTGATGGCTATAACTGCCACACCGACGGCATGGCCGTCGTAGTTGGTGGGGACACGGCAGAAGTGGACGGGGTGGCGCACTCGCGTGACCTCGTCAAAATCAGCGTGTACGGGCCTGACCACAAGATGGTACGCCGTCTCGGTCGCAACCTGTACACCGCTTTGACCCAAGGGATGACGGGTATCGGGCTGGGCGTGTCCCGGTCCAGCTCGCGGTTCTTTGGGTCTGGCCCGTCGTATCAACCGACGGGATTTGTATCGACAATGTCTTTGTCGGTCGGTATCGCGAAGATGTTTTTTACCCCGTCGGCGCAGTAATCACACATTTTTTCATTGGCCGCCCTGCACGGGGTGGTCATAAATTCTATTTATGTCCTTTTGAAAGGGGATAGTAATGGCTAAGAATCGTAGCGTCGGACTTGACCTGCGCGTCCTGGAAGACCGCGAAGTGCTCGTCAACTTTTCCGACAACCCAATCATTGACAAGAAGACCGGTGCTTTCGTTGGTGAGTGGGAATCCCTCGGATTGGAGCCCACTGACTCCCAGCACTCCCACACCCGTGAGGTTTCGTCCAACACCACGAATTTGACCGGTGGTCAGCAGGCCACTTCCTACGCTGCTGGCGCTATTAACGCCGCGGTGGACGGTATCGCTGGCTCGCCGGTCATGCGCTACATCGAAAACCCGGGCGCGGTTGTGCAGGACGGCACCACCTACGGCAAGCACTCTGACCAGGTAGCAAAGGCATACGTCGCTTTCGTGCACAAGTTCACCTCTGGCCTGGTGCGCATTTGGGTGTCTCGTGAAAAGGCTGACCTGGTGGTCAACGAGCGTGCGACCGCTAAGGACCCGCAAGCTCGCCCGGTCCAGATTACGTTCAACAACGGTGACGATGAGCGCTACTACGAGGAGCGTTTCTACATCGTCGGAGAGGATGGCTCCGTGGTCCGCGTGGAGGAAAAGGTCTTTAAGGACGTCGCCGACGTCAAGGCTCAGATTGAGGCCGGTACGGCGTTCCACCCGCAGGCTTCTTCCAACGGCCTGACCGCAATGGTCGTGGCGGAAGACAAGTCCGACCACGTCAGCCTGTACGAGTACAAGAACCCGGAGACCGGTGAGGTCGCTGAGGGTTCTGCTGAGGGTGTTCGCCCGAGTGATGAGCCTCGCGGCCCGGGCGCTGGTCCTGGGGAAGAGGAGGCTGGCGGGTTGCCAGACGGTTCTGAGGAAGAGTCCGGCGACACCGACAGCGAACAGCTGTAGTGAGTTGATGGGCCTTGCGTCTTTGTTGTGGTGATTCCGCGCAAGGCCCTACCCAGACTTTCAAGGTCGAGGAATCACCACCCGCTTTTATGGCCCCGTAAAGTGCGGGGCTTTATTCAATTCCATAGGAGGAATCACCATGGCCACGGCAAAGAAAAACACCACCAAGAAGACCACCGATGAGGTTGAGGTCCTCGACCCGGCGCCCGAAGTTAAAGGGACCGTCGAAAATCGTATCTACACCGAAAAGGACGTAGAACTTACCAACGGTGTGCTAGTCGATGTCAGCGTCCTCTTAGACAATGACGACCTGCCCGCGTCTTTTGCTTCATTGGTTGCTGAAGGCAACGTTGGCGGAATGCTTATGGCGAAATTGCCCGAGAAGACTCGTAAGCTCCTGGACTGGGTTGGCGCGACGCAAAAGGACTTGCGTGAGGTAATCGCCCCAATTGTTCGGCGTGCGGATGAACTGCCCGAGTCTGAGAAGTATAAGAAGTAATGTCCGCCCGGCTGATTCTCAACGATGAGCCGGGCAGCTGGGTGGAGTTCACATGCGGTCGCCGGCGCTTTACGGCGCGGCGTGACCCCATGTGGCTCGGCCACGACGACCTACCAGAATTATTGGTCAACCCGCGCCTACTGTGGCGGCTCATGGACGACGACTCGCGGATAAAGTCTATGACCACGGCGATGATCAACGGTGGGCTTGATGACCAACTCGTCGCGTACCTGGAGGCGGTGGGGCTGAGTATTTTCAAGCTGGCACTGGCCACCCACGCCCTCGAAGATGCCGACTTGCTCGAAGTGGACCTTTTGCGTATCGGGGTGGATATTCGTGACTGGCTCGACCCCGAAGGCCCCCTGTCCACGCGCCGGGTCGTGGCTCTGTACCAAGACCTGCTCGACCGGCCGGAAACCCGCGTGGGGGCGAAGCGGTTCGATGTGAAGCCGATTGATAAAGCTGGCCTTGCGGCCGTGCTTTTCCACACCAGCTTCATGGACCAAGGTTTTGAGCATTCATTTATTAAGTCTCCTACTGATTTGGAGCAAGAGGCGGAGCAGGCGCGTATCGCTGCGCAGAAGCGTGAGCGCATGACCCAAGACCGCCGGCGTGTTTTGTCTGATGGTAGTGGCCGGTCGTTTGAGTCTTCGCAGTCGGAGTCGCTGCGGATGCTGGAGGAATTAGAGCCCACGTAGGTGGGGGAAATTGAGGTTTTGAAATGGCTGCTGGATTCGTATCCGTCCCCGTCGTGCCAACTTTTCGTGGGATGTCCAAGGAGTTTTCTGAGCGCCTGGAGAAGCCCGCGAAAAAGTCGGGTGAGGTCGCAGGTAAGGCAATCAGTGACGGGCTTGGCAGCAGCGTTGAAAACCTCGAACGTCAGGTGCGGGCATCGTCGTCGAAGCTGCAGGACCTGGACCGTGCCTACGAGAAGTCCGCGTCGAAGCAGGCTGCGCAGAAAGAAAAGGTGGAGGCCGCGACCCTTAAGCTGCAGGACGCGGAGGAAAAGTACCAGTCTGCGCTGGAAAGCGGCGATAAGGGTCTTTCTGAGCTTGCCAAGGTCAAGGAGGCGAAAGCACGTTTAATTGGTGAGACGGAAAAGCTGGAGCAGGCGGAGATTGATACTCGCGTCGCGGAAGAAAAGCACAAGAACCAGCTTGATGATTTGAATGCAACTTTGGGTAAACTGGGTGATGCTCAAAAAGAGAACGCTAATGGCGCGAAGGAATCGGCCGGCGCTATGCGTGAGGCTGGTGATGCGGCTGGTGATGCGGCGGCTCAGTCTGAGTTGCTGGAGAATTGGCAGCTTAAGGCGGCAGCTGGTTTCACCGCGTTAGCTGGCGGCGCTGTCGTCGCAGGTAAAGCCCTTTTCGATATGGGCTCTCAATTTGATGAAGCATACGACAGTATCCGCGTGGGTACGGGTGCGTCTGGTCAGGCGTTCGATGACCTTAAAGAATCCATGCGCAACGTCGCCACGGAATCTATTGGCGTTGGCTCTGATATGGGTGCTATTGGTGGCACGTTGGCTGACTTGAATACGCGCCTTGGGCTGACCGGGGAGCCGCTGGAAAAGATGACGTCCCAATTCCTGCAGCTACAGAATTTGGGTGTCGATGCGGACATTAATGAAGTGTCTAAGGCGATGAGTGGTTTTGGTGTTGAGGCTAAGGACATGCCGGACGCTCTGGATGAGCTGTTCCAGATTTCCCAGGCCACGGGTTTGACTATTACTGAGCTGTCGAATTCTGCGGTAAAGGCTGGCCCGTCGCTGCGTGGTTTCGGCTTTTCCATGGCTGATTCTGCGGCCTTGGTCGGCCAGATGGATAAGGCCGGTTTGGATGCGGATAAGACGTTACAGTCGATGCAGCGTGCTTTGGCGGGGTTTGCGGCTGAGGGCCGTGACGCGCCGGAAGCATTGAAAGAGACTATTGGGTCTATTGAAGATTTCATTAACGCTGGTGATGAAGCGGCGGCCATTGATATGGCTGCGGGTATTTTCGGCACTCGCGGCGCAGCTCAATTTGTGGATGCAGTGAAAACTGGAACTTTGTCCGTGGAAGATTTCATGGGTGCCACGGGTGCCACGTCGGACACTATCGGCGATTTGGCTGAAGAGACTGCTGATTTTGGCGAAAAGTGGGACCAGTTTAAGAACCAGATTCTGGTTGCTTTGGAACCAGTAGCAACAGAGCTATACAAGAGCCTTGGGCCTGCCTTAGATGTCGTCGCGGAGAAATTCGCATCCTTGGCTAAGTGGATTACCGATAGTCTCATCCCCGCATTTAAAAACTTTGGCGAGTGGGTACAGAAGAACAGCGACTGGCTAACACCTTTGGGCGTTGCTTTGGGCACTTTTGCAGGCTCTATGACTGCCGCAGTCGTTGCGGTGAAAGCCTGGAATGGGGCGATGGGCCTTTACAAAACGGTGACGAAATTAGCTACGGCTGAGACGAAGCTTTTTAACAAGGCTTTGAAGGCGAACGTTATTTTCTTAGTGATTTCTGCGATTGCCGCCCTGGTGGCAGGCCTGACGTGGTTTTTCACGAAGACCGAGACCGGTAAGGAACTCTGGTCCCGATTCATGGACGCACTCAAGTCCGGGTGGGACGCGGTCAAAGACAAAATGTCCGGCTTCTTCGACTGGGCTAAGGGCCTGTGGGATAGCGCAGTTCAGAAATTCGGTGAAGCACGGGAAGCTATGGCGCCCATCATCGAGACAATCCAGGAAATCGCCCAGGTCATCATCGAAAAAGTCATCTCGGCTTTCACCTGGTGGGCCGAGACGGTCTTTAGCGTATTTACTGCGGTGTGGGGCAAGATTTTCGAGTTCTTGGGCTACGTCAAGGATAATTTCTGGCCCGTCATCCAGTCAGTTTTCACCATGCTTGGTGAGCTGCTGTCGAGTGTCTGGAATGGTTTGTCGTGGGCGTGGGAGAATATTATCCAGCCGGTTTTCAACGGCATTTGGCAGCTCGCACAATCCACGATTGGATTCATCGCGGAGCATGTCCTGACGCCGCTGCAGCAGGCGTGGAAGCTGCTGTCTGATGCTATCCAGTGGGCGTGGGAGAACGTGCTGCAGCCTGTGTTCCAGGCTCTCGCGGATTTTGCCACCAACGTGCTGTGGCCTGCGCTTCAGCAGGTGTTTACGTGGATTGGTGACGCCTGGCAGGCCCTGTCGGATGCTTTTTCTGCTGTGTGGGGTTGGATTCGTGACAACGTTTTGCAGCCCATGGTGGGCTTTTTCCAGAACACCCTCTGGCCCGCAATCCAAGATGCGCTTGGTTGGATTGGTGACAAGTGGCAGTGGATGTCGGACACGCTGTCTACTATCGTAAATTGGATTTACGACAACGTAATTATGTTCTACGTCGACGCCCTCAAAACGCTGTGGGACAACGTTCAGCAGGTCATCAACTGGATTGGGGACAAGTGGCAGTGGATGTCCGACCGACTGTCTGACGTGTGGAACTGGATTTACCAGAACGTCATTTTGCGCGCCATCGACGGCTACAAGAACCTCTGGCAGAACTTCCTGGATGTCGTGACGTGGATTAGCGAAAAGTGGGACTGGATGGGAGACCAGCTCCACAAGGGCTGGCTGTGGATTGACCAGAATGTTTTCAGCCCGCTGAAATCCGGCCTGGATACCGTCAAAGATTGGTTTAGGCAGACCGTCGATAATATCGGCCGCATCTGGGACGATATTCGCGACAAAACCCGCAAGCCCGTCGAATTCGTCGTCAACACCGTCTACAACAACGGCATTCGCCGGGCGTGGAACGCTGTTGCCACGCACGTGGGCCTGGACGAGCTGAAAGAAATTAAGTTCGCCTCGGGCGGTATCCTGCCCGGATACACCCCGGGCCGGGACCCGTACAATTTCGTGGACCCGCGAACCGGGATGCGGATTGGACTATCCGGCGGCGAGGCCATCTTGCGGCCGGAAGCCACCCGCGCCCTCGGCAAAGACTGGGTCGACAACGTCAACCGCACCGCCCGCCAAGGTGGTGTGAACGGGGTGCGTAAGCGCCTGGAGCACTCGCACTTCGCGAACGGCGGAATCATCGACCTCGGTAACTTCGCCGGGGGAGGATTCACCAACATTGCGGGCGCCCTATCGCCTGTCCAGGCGGCGCAGGCAAAGTTCGTGTCGAAGTTTTTCCCGGGATTGTTCACATTGACGTCCGCGTCTCGTAGTGAGCCCGGCTCGTATCACGATTTCGGGTCGCAAAAGGCTACGGACTGGCAGGCTGGCGATGGTCAGTATGCGACGCAGATGCCGACGCCGGGGTCGAAAGCTTTGGCGCGGGCTATCTACAAGAACTTCCATAACTCGGCTGAACTTATTCACTACCCACTGGACGGGTGGCAGAACCTGAGCGACGGCGCGGAATACAACTTCGGTGCGGGCACTAACACGCAGCACGGTAACCACGTTCACTGGGCGACGCATTCGCCTATCCGCTTCGACGGTGACGACATCGTCCTCGACGACGTACCTGGTGCAGGCGGGGGCGGCTGGAGCCTAATCAGCGTGGTCAAGGGCCTGTGGGATAAATTCGTCGACAAGATTGGTGATTTCCCCGGGGCCGAGAAATTCGGCGAGTGGGGCAAGCTCCCAGGCGCAATGGCCAAAAAGCTGGTCAGCTCGGCGTGGGAGTTCATCACTGGCAAGGCCGGTGAAAAAGAGGTGGAGTACAACGGTAGCGCCGGTGTGGAGCAGTGGCGCCCAATGGTGGAATCCGTCCTCAAGGCCAAGGGCCAGCCGGTAAGCCTGGCAGATACGGTGCTTCGCCGCATGGACCAGGAGTCCAACGGTAATCCGCATGCGATTAACGATTGGGACTCTAACGCCATGCGAGGCACCCCGTCTAAGGGTTTGATGCAGGTCATTGACCCGACATTTCAGGCGCATAAGGACCCGGGCTATGACGATATTTATGACCCTGAGGCGAACCTTCGTGCGTCGATGAATTACACGATAGCTAGGTATGGCTCTTTGCCTGCTGGCTATAATCAGGCGGGTGGCTACGCCCTCGGTGGTATCGTTGACCTGCCGAAGCTCTATGACCAGGGTGGCTGGCTGCCGCATGGTGGTATGGCGATGAATCAGTCTGGCCGTCCTGAGCCGGTGTTTACGGCGGCTCAGTGGTCGAGTATTTCGGACATGATTCGCGGCGTGGGCGACTTGGTGCCTGCAATTAAGCAGCAAACTGAGGCAATTGCTCGCGCTGTCGATGATGCGCAAGCCTGGATGGCTAAGGCTGGTGACTACAACAGTATTGAGGGGATTAATGCCCGTCAGGGTGTGCGTCGCCTGCTCGACCTTGGCCTGGACCTGCCGGGGTCGGAGGTAATCACGCAGATTCTCGACGCGGAGGATACATTGTGGGATTCTCGTGCTCGTGCTGTTGGGCATGTGCAGAATTTGGCCGATAAGGAAAAGGCCCTGCAGGAGGCCCGTAAGGCCGCTGCAGACCTGGCCGACAAGCCCGCTGGCGTGTCTGAGGGCGACCAGAAGCGGATTGATGATGCGCAAAAGGCACTTGATGATGCTAAGGCTGAGAAGGCTAAGGCTGATTCTGATGATGCCCGCGCTAAGGCCGCTGACAAGGTCACTGAGGCCGAGGGGAAGCTGAAGGAAGTCCGCGAGGAGGTGGATAAGAGCACTGAGGAGAATGCGCAGAAGCACGCCGACGAGGTGACCAAGGCCAATGATGCTGTGGCTAAGGCTGAACAAGAGCTGGTCGCTGCCCGCAAGCAGCAGGCCATGGACTTGGACAACATTGTTTTGGTGTCGCAGTCCCAGGTAAAAGGATTGATTCCGATGGCGGAGCAGTTTGCAGACCAACTCGTGGCTATGGGCGTTCCAGCTGCCGCCGTCGGTGCTGGCCTGGCCCAGGTAACGGGTGGATTGTCTGCTATGGCTGCGTTCGTCGGCCCGGCTGGCATCACCCTCGGTATGGCACTCGACCTACTCAAGGTCGGCATTTCCATCATTAAGGAAATTGTCTCCTTTGTGAAGGAGATAGTCGAGAAGGTCCGGAAGGCTCGCCTCGACGCACTTAAGGCCTTCACCGATGGGTGGGGTGTTGTTGCAGATTATGCGAATCTTGTCCTCGACTTGCAGGGCAGGGTCACGAGCCTGCAGCAGGCGCTGGTGCGTGGCGCTAATGCGCAGCGTGAAGCCGAGTACAACCTTATGTTGGCTCAGCATGACCGCTACATTGCGGAAGCTGAGGGTGCATTAAAGGTGGCTGAGGCCCGCCTGGCTCTGGATGCGGAGATTAAGCGCGGCGCGACCATCGCGCAGCTGAAGCTGATGGGTCTGCATGAAGACTGGGACTCGTACATGGCATACCAGGCGATGAAATCGCAGGGTGCGCTGGAGGAATGGTCTGATGCGGCTATCAGCGCTCTGTACACCTACGAGAAGGCTCGTGCCGAAGCGCTAAAGGGTGAGGTCACCGCCCGCCTGGAGCACATCAAGGCCGAAGCCGCGCTGGCTGCAGCTGCACGCCAAAACCTGCGAAACCAGCAGGATTTGCTAGCGGCGCAGGAGCGACTGATTCGCATGTCCGCGAAAGTCGCCGGTGTAAACCTCGTGGAGGCCACTGGCACTACGCAGGTGGCGAAGCTCATGGCTGAAATGGCGGAGCTTACTCAAGCGATGGATAAAAACACGCTGGGTAGGTGGGGCGCTCGTATGGGCGCTAAAGGCTCACACGCTAACGAGTACCGCGGTCAGGAAGCTAAGCTGGCCGGTCTGCGTGAAGCTTTGGACGCAGTGGTGGAGGAAACCGGGGTCAGTATTGACCGTGGGGACCTTGACCGCACGCTGAAGTTGATGGGTAGGGCTGCCTACCGAGGTGGTAACCCGATGGATGTGCTGCGTGCACGTATGCCACAGCTGGCTAACGCTGAGACCTCCCTGCGTGTTAATGAGGCGTTGAAGCCGGTCTTTGATGCGCGTGACCAACGGCAGGATTTAGAACGACAGATTGAGGATTTAGCGTCTGAGATTGACGTTTATGAAAAATCTGAGCCGCTTGAGCGCACCATCCGGGGGCTTGAGTACACGATTAAGTCACTGGAGCAGTCGGCGAATGCTTTCGCTAAGGGCAATGAGGAATTGCGTGGAGAGTATTTGCGGGCGTCGCAGGCTAATAGTGATGCTGCGGCCGCGGCTGGTGTGGACTGGAAACTGGACAAGCGCTACGCCAATCAGGGTGTGCGTGACCAGATTCGCCGGGAGACGACGATTCACCTGGACGGGGCGAAGATGTACACCGCGGACCAGATTGACCAATTGCTGGCTGAGGTGACGGCTGGCACGAGCGCGGATTACCGTATCGTGCGCTCTGCTAGTGAGGTGGCTACGGCTCGTCGAAAGGAGCGTGTCTAAATGCTGGACGTAACACTGATTACGCCCTTTGGGGATAAATGGCGGCTTACCGGTACTGACCGGGAGTCTGAGGTGCTTGCCCCGTACGGCATGCTGGAGGAGCTGAAAGCCAACGCGTCCAGGTCAGATATTGCGGTGCCCGGTGGTGCCGGTGTGTTGCCGGGGGCGCGTCGTTTTGGGCCGATTCAAGCGGAGCTGGAGTTTTATTTGAAAGCTCGTGAGGGTCGTGACCTGGAGGACGTGTACCGGCGTTTGCGCCAAGGGTGGGCGGCGGCAGATTGGTTGAATCCGTGCGTGCTCAGTATTGAGTCGGATAACCCACTGTCGCCGCTGACGTTTGAGCTCGTCGTCGACGGGGCGTTGCCGGGAGTGCCGGTGGACATGCGGCGGCGTTCCGCTGAGGTTTTGTCGGTGCCGGTTGTGTGCGCGGCCGGGGTTGCGAAATCGTCACTGATGACCGGCACTAATACTGTCACAGTGACGAATCACGGTGATGTTCCAGTATGGCCAATAATCCGCTACGAGGGTGCCGGTGGGGTGGTCACAACCCCATCGTCGGCGACTTTTACGCTTCCGGCCGTGGAGTCGGAAGCGATAGTGGATTTGAACCCGATGAATCTCCGCCTGGACGGTGCTTTCCCCGAAAGTGTCCCGCCCGGCGGTGAGGGCGTGTGGAAGCTACCCGCGGGCGCTCAGCTTGAGTGGACCATTGGTGTCGCTGACCCGTGGAGCTAGGTAAAAGGGGCCTAAAGCATGTGGAGGTGTGGCCCCGCCTCCCCTTATTTTTTAACTGAATTTTTTGTGAGGTGTGAGCATGACCGATTGGGACTCGTGGCAAAAGACCGTCAACCACACAGTGAGGACACAAGGGCGCTGGTATGGCATCGGTGATGCTGATGGCGCGCCGCTTTTTACTTTGCCGATGCCGTCGGAGCATGACACCCCAGAGCAGTGGATGGACGCGGCTGATTTGCAGATGACATTCCCTGCGCGTGACCAGCATGGGCGCCCCAACCGCGTCACAGAACTGCTACTCACGTCGGCGATTGATGATTTCGACCCGTCCGGCCAGCTGCCTACCGCTGAGGGCGATTACATGCTGCTCGCGGCATTCCCCGGCAAGAACGGCACGGTAGTGCGCCGCGGTGGCGCAATTGTGCACGCCGTCGGCAACGACCCCACCAATGACGGCGTGCCAGCAGAAATCACGATTAATGCGCTGAACCTGATGGACGTGTGGCACACGGTACCGGCGGTGTCGTGGCCTGCGGCGTGGTGGAAAGCTGAGCCGTACGAGGCAGAGTCCGACGAGTCTGGCCTGGAGTACAAGAAGCCGCGGTATATGGCGCGGGTGGAGTTGGCGACGCGGCCGATGTTTGTGTGGAAAAACGGGCCTGCCGCTTTCGTCATCCGCCGCCTGGCCCAAGAATCCTTGGACGCGGCGATGCGTACCCAAGCGGACCCCGATGGCACAAAGTGGGTTGATGACCCGTACCACGTGGTTGAGGTGCCGGAGTTGGATACGTCGGCGGAAATCAGCCTGGAGGCCCGCGATGGTTTCTTGTGGGAGACGGTGAGTGGTCAGGCTGAGAACGCTGGCGTGATTTTGGGGGCGTATTTGTGGTGGCCGGGCGATGCGCCGGTGCGGTGCTGGAGCCAGGCCACGTCGGATATGAATCCGCGAGATGTGGACATTACCCCGTCGGAAGGCTCGTCGTCTCGTACTTTGTCGTATCGAAGTTTTGAGCATGCGATGACCGTCATGACGGTAAAGGAGGTGGCGTAAATGCCTATACCGTATTTTGTCGCCGATTCCGCCCAAGTGACTGTGCTGCGGTCGCTCGCGTCAACCGCGTTCGGGAAATACAACCTCACGCTGCCTGAGGGTGTGAACCTGGAGGACGTGTACGAGGTCGCCGCCCCGGGCAATGAGCTCGCCTACGTGTCCTCATTGGGGCCGCGTAAGCGCGTTGGCGGAATGTTCCGCCGGTTCGTGCGCGCTGACGTGGACATCACCGCCAAAGGTGAGGGTGCTACGCCGGCGTCGAACGTGGAGCGTGTCCTGGACGAAGCGGCTCAGCGTACCTCGGGTGATTTTTTCCTCGAGTCGGACATTAGCCTGGCCGGTCTTGGACCATGGCGCCCTTTTCAAGATTTCGTTGTGGGCGATGTCGCGAATGTGGAGATTTGGGGGCGTGTGGTGCAGCTGCGCGTGACCCGGATTGAGCCGAAGCGCACTGAGCATTCGGATACGGATTGGTCTGTGCACGTCGGTGGACAATTGGTGTCTGATGCTGATGCTCGCTTGGCTGAGAATGCGGATATTTATAAGGCCGTGGTGGACGACCGGCGTGACTTGGCGGGGTTGGATGCAAAGATTCAGGCTGAGACAAGTAATCGTAAAGAGGCGATTAGTGCTGAGTCATCAGCGCGTCAGGCTGATGTGGAGTCGGTGCGTGGTGTTTTGACGGGTGGGGGTGAGCAGCAGCGGGATTTGCTCGCGTCGTTGGAGGGGCTTAACAGACAGCTTCGGCGTAATGGTGAGGAACCCGCCCCTGGCCTTATCCCGGCTTATTTGCAGATGAATACGCAATTGTGGAGGGTGCAGCAGGAAACGAATGAGGCCCTGCGGCGCTCTGACGAGGCTCTGAAAAAGGGGCAGGAGGCGAATACGAATCTGATTGAGACGAATCGTCGCCGCCAGCAGGAAATCCAGGCCAACCAATCACGGTTGGAGGACCAGGCGCGACGATTGGATAACGTCGTCGCGGACGTGCAGCGCCGCCAGCCGCAGTTCATTGCTTTTGGTAGCGGCGGGGGCGTGAACATGCTGGGCACTATTGAAATTCGGCGCGGCAATATTTATTTCGAGAAGGTGGGGAATTGGTCTGGGAATGTGGCTATTTTTGCGTGGGTTGATGCGCTGATTCCGTATCCGGTTTCGTCGCAGATTTCTTTGGGGTTGCGGGAGCGTGAGAAAGAGTTTCGCGTGGGTACTTTTGAGTCGGTGAAGGCTGGTTTGGCGATTATTGTCCCTGATTAAGGAGAGTTTTGTATGGCTACTGTGAGTGGAAGTCTTGTTTTTGTGTCGTCTCGTGCGGCGCAGGTTAGTGAGGTGTGGCTGCACGCCCGTGAGGTGCGTACCCATGATTCTGGTGTGGTGACGACGGGGAATGACCGTTTCCCCGTGCAGGACGGGCAGGTGGAGTTTACGGCTCTGCCTGGCCCCGCCGTGCTGGCTTTGATTTCGCAGGGTAGGGCTGTGGATACGATTCCTATCGTGGTCGGGGAGTCTGAGGCTCAGTCTTTGCGGAATGTGGTGCGCGCCGCCCAGGTGGTGGACGAGGCTGCGTCGCGTGAGATTGAGCGTTTGTCGGCTGAGATGATGGAGGCGCTGGACTCTGCGCGGGAGGAGGCTAGTGCCGCCCAGGGTCATGCTGAGACGGCGGAGGGCCACGCGGCTGCGGCTGGGGAGCAGGTGTCGTTGGCTCGGGGGCAGGCTGAGGCTGCGTCCGCGTCGGCTGATACGGCCCGTGAGCAGGCCTCGCAAGCAGAGGGGCATGCGTCTCGGGCGCAGCAGTCTGCCGAGGAATCAGGGCGTTCTGCTGACCGTGCTGAGGGGGCGCGGGGTGAGGCCCGCACGGCGTGGGATGGTGCGAAGGAAGCCCGCGATGCCGCCGAGGGGCACGCCAGCACGGCTGAGGGGCATGCCACTAAGGCCGCATCCTCGGCTAATGACGCTCAGGGTGCCGCCGGGCGCGCCGACACCTCGGCCCAGCAGGTGCGTGAAATTGCAGAATCCACCCGGTGGGATGGCGACCAGGTCACCGTCAACGGCAAGCAGTCCCCGCATCTGACTGGCCCGCGGGGGCCACAGGGCCCACCAGGTAGGGCGGAAAATATTAACCTCGACCAATACGCCAGGCTGGACGATCTGGACGAGCGATTTGCATCCTACAAGCCGAAGACCACCAATATCATCGGGGATAAGGAAAAACCTGGGGTGCCTATCGCCGCCGGTAGCAATGGATTCCTCGCTATTGCAGGCAATATCAGTATGCTGAAAGACTCTAAAATTTTCCTGAATAATCCGAGTAATATTCGGGCGATGAACCCGCCTGAATCCTATAGTGACGTGGCCAACAAATCCTACGTAGACGAGCAGGTGGGTGCGGTGCGTGACCGTGTAGGGGCTTTGGAATCCGGCGGCGGTGGCAGCAGCATCTGGACGGGCACTAAGGCGGAGTATGACCGCATTGGCCGTAAAGACCCGAACACGCTTTATATCGTGAGGTAACCCCATGCCACTAGTGAATCAGTCTGACATTACGGACGTACGCCTAGGCACCGTAGAAGCGGGGGCGCTGCTTTCAGGCGACAAACTCATCTGGAACCGCAGGGCACAATACACCCACAATCGCCCCGGTAGATACACCATCGACGTGCCCACGTGGGCCACATTCATGACCTACATCCTCGTCGGCGCTGGCGCGGGTGGCAGCGTAGGGTCTGATACCAATTACGGTAGCGGCGGCGCGGCCGGTAAGGCCGAGATGGGCGGCGTAGAAATCATCCCCGGCTCCAGCATCACCATCAACGTCCCTGCAGGTGCCAGGGGAGGGACTGCATCCCAATCGCCCGGGAAGGGAAGCCTAGCATCCATTTCGTACAGGAAATCCGTTTCATCACGCACATCGCTCACTGCTCTAGGTGGTAGGGCTCAGGCTGAGGGATTAGCTGGAGAAGCCGCCTTGCATCTACAGCCGAATTCCTCCCCATATTTAGCTGCGCATCTCGACGACCCAAACGGTGAATTCACCCTATCTGTCGCAGGTAGATCGCCGGGCGAGTTGGGTCGTGTGGGTGGTGGAGGTGCCGGTGGTCAGCGAGGTAGCCGCTTCACCTCGGCTGGTGACGGCGGTGCCGGTGGTGACGGTTACGCCCAGGTTGTGTTTTTTGGGGTAGACCCACTCATAGAGAAGATTTAATTGGAGGAAATTATGGAAAAGATTAAACTGGAAATTCAGCAGCTAGACGAGCAGGGTTTTGCGGAGCTACGGCGCTGGATTTTCGACGACGAGGTGCAGCGCCGCCAGGCACTGCCCGCCGTGCAGGAAGCCGAAGTGGAGCTTATCAAGGACCTGGCGGCGCAGGGTGAAATCACCCGCCCGGAGGTGGCGACTGAGGAAGCCGCAATCAACGGTAATGGAGTTGTCTATGAGTGGCGTGACCCACAAGCCCGTAAGCACAAGGCCTACATGCGCGGTGATGCGGTACTGGACGATGGCCGTATCTACATCAACCGTGCTGGTGGTCTGAATTACGCCCGGCCGTCCGCCCCGGATTCCGGGTGGGAGGTGTACAACCCGCCCAAGGAGGATGCGGTTCCGGAGGCGGAAGCGCCAGAGGAGGCACCAGCACCGGCTGCACCGGCGTGGCGAGAACCCCAGTCCAAGACCGAGCTCTACCCCGCAGGGGCGAAAGTCACCCACCAGGGTAAAATCTGGCGCTCCACCACTGATGGCAACCGCGTCGAACCCGGAACCGGCGACAGCTGGGAAGAAACCAGCGAATAACCCCAACCAACCAGCCCTGACCGCTACCCGGTCGGGGCTAATTTTTATGCCAAAAGGCAGGTGAAAAATGAAGAATTTTTACAATCTCGAATCCGACGAAGTGCGGCTGATGAATAAACATTTCACCCCAGGCCGTAATGGCCAGCGGGTGCAGTGTGTGGTCATTCACCACAACGCGGGTGTTTTGTCCATTAAGCAGATTTGGGACGTGTGGCAGTCCCGCGCTGCGTCAGCTCATTTCCAGACTGAATCCGGCGGCCGTATCGGCCAGCTCGTGTGGGACCGCGATTGTGCTTGGCACGCGGCTAATTCGTGGATTAATCAAACCTCGATTGGTATTGAGGTCAGTAATTCCGCCGGGCCTAATCAGGACTGGCCTATCACTGATACGGCTGTAATCCAAGCGGCCCGCCTGGCCGCTGCGGTGTGCTGGCACTTCAAGCTCGGCCGCCCCGTCGCCGGTAAGAATGTGCGCTGGCACCACGAATTCACTGGCACATCATGCCCCTACCACCTGGCACCAGGCGGTAAATACCACCGGCGTTTCATGGACGAGGCGCACCGATTCTACGACCTCATGGCCGCCGGAGCAATCCACCCCAACGGCACACTCAAGCAACCTGGCGCGCCCGCGCCCCAACCTCGAAAGGAGCCAGCCGACGTGCTGACCATCAAATATTTCACTGATTTCATCACGGGCTTTATCGGCCCCATCATCTCGGACGTGAAAGACATCCGTGAGCAAATCACCGGAGCAGGCGGCCGCGACGGCGGGAAATACCCCGGCTGGTCCATCAGCGAGCTCGTACGCAATTACCAGCACAAGCCCGGTGACCATGGCACCATGCCTGAAATGCTGGCGGTGGCATTGACTGAGCTGGAGAAAATGCGCACCGACCTCGACGAAATCAAAAAGAACGGAGCCCAAAAATAATGGCCACTGAAATTCAAGATTCCGTAGCTAACGCGCTGCGCGCCCAATCCTGGTTTGTCCGTCGCAAGGACACCATCGCCGCCGTGGCGGGCACTATCTTGCAGCTGCTTAACCTGCTGCTTTTCGTCACCGCTGGTGCTCCCGAGTGGGTCAACGCGGTCATCGCCGTATCCATCGGCATCGCTCAAACCCTGGTACACGCTGCCACGCCGGGGGCGATTACCCCGTCCATGGCAACCCGTTTGGAAAAAGCCGCCCTCGAGCCCGCCCCCGTCACTGCGGAGACTACCGCCTACTCAGCAGGCGAGGAAGCAGCCCGCCTAGCTGGTGAAGCCGTCCCCAACCATCACGACCCAGAGCACGCCCAGGCTGCGTACCCGCCGGTGCATAGTCACGGACGCGGCGAATAGGGAGGTGGCCGCCATGGGTAAAACCACCCTTGACTGTATTTTCACCCCACTGCACCGCAACCTGCCGCGTATCATCGCTGGGGTCTGGTGCGCTTGGTCCTGGGGAATGGTACTCGCCTACATCGACGGCGCACCAAACCAACTCATCGCCCTGGAGCGGTCCGTGCCGTTTCAGCTGTGGATACTCTGGCTCATTGCCACCGCATTCCTCACTCTCGGCACTGCACTGCCCCTACGTGGTAGGTATCAGCGGGTCTCCAGGTGTGCGAGGATATACGGGCTGACCATGGTGACCGTGATGCTGATGCTGTGGAGCGTGGCGTTTTTCACCGCCGACATGTCACGCGGCTGGGTGAGCGCAAAAACTACCTCCTACTAGCGTTCTTTTCGGTCTTCACCTCGTATTTCATCGCCCGCGATAGGCCATCGCCGGTGCATAATCTCGTAGAGGGGAGGCCCATTGAATGACCTCAATCCCAACCGAAATATGGGTCGGTCTCATCACCCTCGGCGGCGTCATCATCACGGTCATCATCAACCGCCAATCCAGCCGCGATGAAACGAAGGTCAAAACCGTCACCACGCATATCCAATCCCTGGACAAGCAGGTCACAGACCTACGTGGTGTAGTCGACAAGCACGACCGCCAGATTGAGTACCTCAAGCACCATAATTGGGAGCTCAAGCGAGAATTGGGTCATGCTACTGACCATGCGATTGCCGTGGCGAGCTGGAACCGTCAGGGGCGTGTAGGTGAAGTGCCGGCCACCAGCAGGATTGATTATTGGAAGAAGATTCTAGATAAGCCGATGATGCCAGAGGACTAGTCAGGCCCCCGCCCCGT
The DNA here is from genome assembly GCF_040225815.1 of Corynebacterium sp. KPL2895. Classification (NCBI taxonomy): domain Bacteria; kingdom Bacillati; phylum Actinomycetota; class Actinomycetes; order Mycobacteriales; family Corynebacteriaceae; genus Corynebacterium; species Corynebacterium sp. KPL2895. Next base: position 2,376 of record NZ_JBEHFY010000022.1, on the reverse strand, counting down.
GTAAGGGTGGGGGCCTTTTTCGTCGTTTTACAGGGCGTGGGAGGCGACTACAGCCCAGAAGTCAGCGTCCGGGTCGACGTAGAACTCTGGGTCAGCAACGGTGCCGCTGGAGATAATCAGCTCGTCGATGATAGCGTCCACATCGTGCTGGGCGGCGTACTCACCAAGCGGGGTGATGATTTCGAACTGGACTGCATCGTTGAAGCGTGCGTAGGTTTTCATGTTCGGACTTCTTTCCGTGTTTGCGGCCTCTTCCAGGGGCTTTCCCCTTGCCGTCTGTCTCTATTATATGTCATAAATTACGACATGGCAAGTCGATTTTACATCTTTTTCCACCGCGCCACCGTCGATTGGGTACGGCCTACTGCCTGGGCGATGCGGTACTGGGTGATGCCGTCGGCGAGTGCGGCGCGGGTAGCGGCGGCACGCCGCGCTTTCAACTCCTCCAGCGAGGCTTCCACTTGGGTGATTTCCTCGTCCAGGCGCAGAATCTCACTTAAGCGGTCGCGCATTCTGCACCTCGCGCATTCTTGAGCTGGATAATTATTTTGCGGCACACGCGGTACAGCTCGAAATTGTCGAGCATGTCCGCGGGGAAAAGGGTGAGTGCTTGGTCTGCCGCAATTACTGCGTCGTCTTGTACGCGACGCTCGAAAGCGGTCGGGGCATTGGCATCGCGGTTGAAGAGCTCTTCGGCGCGCTCTTCGACTGCCTGCCACAAGTCCATGTCGATGGCCGCTTCGTAGCCTTTGCCGTCGAGTGCGTCGGTGTAGTCGGCGATGATGGCGCTGACCTGCGCGGCGCGGAAGCGGAGGTAGTAGGCGACGGCGCGGTGTGCAGCAGCATTGAGTGCGGCAGGCTCGAAGTTCTCTTCATTGTCCAGGCCTGCGGTGGTGTTGTCTTCGATGCGCTCGGCGACCTGGGCGCGGTTGTCCTCAATCCACGTATTCAGCTCGGCCATGACGCCGCGACCAACGAGGGTGAAAGTCTGGTCCAGGTTAGTAGCCAGGGCTGGGTGGCGACCGTTTTTCAGGGTGTCGATGAGGGCGCTTGCTTCGGCGGTGGTGAGCTCGTCCAGGTCGCAGGTTGCGGCGTGGTTGTGTTGCTCGACGAGGGTGTCAATCCATGCGGTGACCTGTTCGGTGGGGAGGATGTCGCCGTTGAATGCTGCTGCGTTGACGATGAAGGTGACGTTGTCGTTGAGTTGCTGGCGGGTGCGGCGGGTGATTGGGGTGAAGTCTTCGCGGAGGGTGGTGATGAATTTTGCTTGTGCTGGGGTGGTCATTGTTTTTCCTTTCTCTTTCTTACACTCTTAATACTACACAATACGTAGTACTATGTCAAGCGTAGTAATAGGGTAAAGAAAAACCCCGCTAACGCGGGGAAAGTGAGAACAGCATCAGCACCTAAGCACTGACGTCGGCTCAACCCTGCAAATGCAGGGAAATTAAGAGAAATATTAGCGCTTAAGCACTAACATCGGCTCAACCCCGCCAACGCGGGGACACCACAGACTCTATATCACTACGGCGCGGCAAGCAACTCGTAATCAAAATCGCACTGCTCCAACGCCATGCAAATATGCCCAAGCAGCGCCGTATGCTCACTAGCGCTCATGCCCTGCCGCTCGAAAGCGGTCGCATCATCGCGGTATGAGATAAGCCGGATAGGCTCACCGCTCTCGGCCAGGTCGATAACATCACCGACCCGGTCGGCCACCAGGGCCCATTTATCCAGTAGCCACGCCTGCACATCAGCCGGAGGCTCATGCGAGACCTCCCAACGCTGCGCGGTACGCAGGGCAACCTTATTGGCGCGGGCCACATCCTGCGCAGACAGGCCAAGCGAGTTGCGCAGGACACGAAATTCAGCGGGGGTCAATTAAGCCGCCTCCTTGATGGACTGGCCAACCCAATTCCACATGAAGTCACGCGAAAAAGTCTCACCTTTTTCGCCCGTGGTGCGTGCCACGACCGTGCGGTCGCCGTCGCGCAGGGTGAGCGTGTGCGGGCCGTCCTGGACGCGGGAGATGAGGCGGTAGGTGAATACGCCGTCGACAATGACATCAGCGGCCATTTGGGTGTGATTGGTGGAAGTTGCGTTAGCGATTACAAAAGACATGTTCGGACTTCTTTCCGTGTTTGCGGCCTCTTCCAGGGGCTTTCCCCTTGCCGTCTGTCTCTATTATATGTCATAAATTACGACATGGCAAGTTGGGGAGTGGCGTGAATCTGTCCCGCAAAATCCCGCAAAAATCCCGCAATTCGCCCGGGATCCACTGGAATTACCGGAATTATCGGACATATCGAAACGCTGTGAACAGCACAAACAAACAACCCACAGGCCACAAAACCGGTGCGACCTCATCATCAGCAT
>NZ_JBEHFY010000021.1:0-43686 GCF_040225815.1 Corynebacterium sp. KPL2895 | reverse complement strand
GAAGCCGAGACTTCAGCTACACTGACCAAAGCAGCATAGCTAACCCCCGATGTGTCCACTTTCCGGGGGTCGGGCCCAACGCGCTCGTCGAGACTATCCAACAGCTACCAGCACACCTGCGTGGTTCGCTGACGTGGGATCAAGGAAGTGAAATGGCCGGCCATAAATCATTTACCATTGCCACCGAATATCCGGTGTACTTCTGTGATCCAGGATCACCCTGGCAGCGAGGAAGTAACGAAAACACCAACGGACTTCTGCGCCAGTATTTCCCCAAAGGCACTGACCTATCCGTCCACACCAAAGAAGACCTCGAGTTCGTTGCCATGCAACTCAACGACAGACCACGCGCAACCCTAGGCTTCGCCAAACCAGCCGAAAAAATGGCCGAACTGCTAAACTATGCCACCGAAATCTAAAATCGTGTTCCCACGACCACTAGAATCCGCCTTGCTTTGGCAACGCTCGACGGTAAACGAGATCATCTCGCTTGCTACCAGTTGGTCCGCCAATAAGAAAACCGTCCGGTGCGCTACGTGCACATCGGACGGTTCCGCTGGGTTCCCAAAAAAGAACCAATTATTGAGTGCTCTGTATAGTCACAAAGCCTATACAGAAGCGGGATGACCTATTTAGCGGTCGACGTCAAGGACTAGGCCGTTCTTGTCGATGTCGACGTCAACGCCACCAACTTCGACCTCCCAGTAACCGTCGTTGTCCCACTTGACCTTGCCTTCGCCATTGTGGGCACGCTGCAGAACCTGGGTCACTTCATCCTTAGTCAGGTGCTCTTCGGTCAGGTCACGCTCTGCCTCACCGGAGTAACCGGTGATTTCGGTTGGCAGGTCGTTGGTAGCTGTGTTGCCACCAGCCTGGCCACCCTGACCAGCGTTGCCGCCGTTCGCGTTAGCGTCAGCACCAGAGGTGACGGTGACGGTTTCTTTGCCACCATTCTGGTTGCTCTGGTTGCCCTGATCAGTCGATGCAACGGTCTCGGTGACGGTCGCTGGGGCGGAGCTGCCGTTATCGCTGCAGGCTACGAGAGTCAGGCCCAGAGCGGCAGTTGCAGCTGCGATGGAAACGCGGCGGTAATTCTTCATTTTCATGTCTTCAACCCTTCTTGTGAGTCTTGTGAGTTTTCCCAACGTTTGCTGGGGAGGCGGTGTCTAGCCTCTGAGAACTCCAGCTCGACACGATTAGTGAGTATACCTATAGGGACATATCAATCAACTATCGCAATCCTGAAATGTGAGGCATATATCACAGTAGCGCACAGCGTGATCGTGGTTATGCTTGCCTTAAAACACTTAGCCGCCCCTTCAGGACCGGCAATCTCCACCAAATGGGCCGTGAGCGTGACAAGTGGCTTTGTGAGAGGTCGCGATTATAGATATTTGTCAAAACCGTCGGAGCAGACCACGGCCATTTGGTTGATGGCCTATTTCCAGCCCTGCCCTTTTATTTCTTGGCGTAGCGCATACCTTCTATGACGTCATCATTGTCAAAGATGACGGGTTGGCCGTACTCCAGATCAGGACCGTCATCGTATTTATGCATCAGGTAATCATCAAGCTGCTGCATATCCTTCACCGTCACCGCTTGATATGGCATATCGAAGGCAAGCTTCTCCAAGAATAGGTAGCCATCCTCATATGGCACGGCAACGCCGGTATGCCCGATGAAAAGTGTGGCCGGTTCCGTCAAAGTATCGTGCGAGAATACCGAGACCACTCGGGCGTCCGTATCCGCGAACTCGATGCCACGGTCCTTAAAATAAGCCTTGATATCGGCGATGTGCTGTCCTGGATCTTGTTCCATGGTGGTTTCCACATTCCCATAGAATGCCTCAAACTTGGCGCGCTCGGCTTCATCAAAGATTTGGTCCGGCGCATTATCTAGGGACTGTTGATCTAAGAACAGCAAGGAGTCATTGGGGTTGTCCTGGTCATCAACGGAAAAGAGCGAATCCGCCAAGGTGAAGGTATTGATGCGGCAATTGGTACCCACATAATCCGCGTGATGATCATTCCACGCCTTTAAAATGGCCTCCACGTCGTATTCTGGGTCTTGCGTCCCGTAATCCACGAAGCCTTCGGCCACCATGCTCTCCGTCGGTACGGCAGTGTTGTATTCGTCTACCAATTCAAAAAAGCCGTCGATGCTTTCTTGTGGCACTCCGGCATCGGCAAGCGCGGTGCGGGCTACTTCTTGCGATTGTTTATCGACGAGATTGCTCATCGTCATCCCAGCCAGAAGCTGCGACGCATCACCTTCTGCGGTCGGAATTTCCGTGCGCTGAGCGCTCGCCGCCTTTGACTGCGCGGCAGCACTGGAGGACGACGCAGATTCAGAACCACTCGGAGCCTGATTCGTGTCACCACTATCGGGATTCGAGCAGGCTGCTAACAATAAACATGCTGTCACGGTGGGGACAGTCAGGAAGGAAAAGCGCATCATCACATGCTAGCGAAAAGGGACCGTACACGATAGCCCCTTGAAAAGGGCAGGCTTGATTTTCAACACGCCTCGCGGCACATCGTGTTGGTCCTTCATTGAGAAAACACCTCTATCCTAAGCTTTTTATACCCTACAAAGACATAAGCCTCCTAGCAGGAGACATCCTCATCAAACATCTTCTGATCCACCTTGATGGCAACGGCGGCTCCAGCTCCCATGGCTTGAGGCATCTGGTCTGGAGAGCTGATGACATTTCCGGCGGCCCAAATGCCCTCGCATGAAGTCATCCCAGAGTCCGCTTTAACCCAACCGTTTTCTACAGCGCATCCAGCTTTCCTGAGAATCGAATCATTGGGAACAAATTCAGGCCCAGTAAAACAAGCTTCATATTCTCTCTTTTCCTGCCCTACGTCAAGAACTACGCCACCATCAAATCGTTCAGATTCTGTAATCCCTTGCACTAAATTAAGTTCGATCGTGATTCCTAGCGATTTCATACGCCGCTGTTCCTCTTGCGGAAGCTCCAATCCATTTGGATAGAAAGTCACTCGATCCGTCCACTTAGTAAGCAACTTTGCTATGCGGAAAGTAAAGGGAGGGTTCTTTCCAACAATGACGGCTAGTTTCTTATTTTTGACCTCATAGCCATGACAGTAAGGGCAGTGAAAAACTCGTGAGCCCCACAGCCGCTCTAGTCCGGGAACATCTGGCAATTCGTCAGTGATACCTGTAGCAACGATTACATGACGCGAGTAGATTACCTCACCGCTTTCCAATTCGGCTTTCCACCCAGCTGAGTCATCCTCAAAAGGAGAGAGCAACTTTGCCTTTTCAGAGATAATCTCTCCTCCGAACGATTGAAATTCACGGTGGCCACTTTCCAGCATTTGAATAGGCGAAGCTGACTCAAAACCTAAAACTCCGTGGGAATGCTCGCTAAACCTATTCCGTGGCTGATGTGAGTCCACTAAGACTACAGACCGGTTCGCGCGAGCCAAAGTAATAGCCGCAGAAGTGCCCGCAAAACCGCCACCAATAATTACTACGTCCGCCCTCATAGAAATCCTTTCCCTTTTCAACTGCTTAGTCATTGATAACCGAGTTTTCCTAATCCCATCTTAAGACAAAGCGAATTAGGGAGCAGAGGCCAAATGGCTGCGGCTGCATTAATCGAGAATCCCACGAGTTAACAGATACGTTGAGGCAATACGCACCATTCGTACACATAGGCGATTTCTCTTACTCGCCACCATACTTATGTCCAGACCGGTTGATTTAATAAAAGCCGTTGCTGCTTCACACCCTAGCCCGATGCCGGGGTGCGTACCGGCAACAATCACTCGTTACTCCCCTTCCGAAAGACCCTAACGTTGGACAACTCTCCATATCAGACCCCCTATCCCGCACAACCGGCCCCAGTCCCCACAACAAAGCCGAAAAAGCCGCTTTTTAGGCGGTGGCGGTTCTGGCTATTACTCGTCGGGGTCACCTTCGTGGTGTTCGTGATCTTTATTTTTGCTGTACTAAAGGTAAGCGAAGCCCAAGATACTGAGGCTGCTTTGGATAAATGTCGCGAGCAAGTAACCAACCGGGCCAAGTATCCCGGCGGAGTCAGTTTTCCAGAAGAGATTGATATTCAGTCGCCAGATTCTATAACCGATTCGCCACGGACGTACCACGCCTTTGGCCAAGTTGATTTCCCCAATGGCTTTGGCACCCCAGTCCGGGAGTTCTATTCCTGCACCATCGTCGTTGATCTGGGTGATGTGCAAGATTCCACTGTCCATGTTGCTAAAGATCCACTTCGCTAATCTCTCTCGACCACAGTCACGACAATGTGGCCAATGTCGGAAAACTTTCTTCCATATCCCTCACCCACATTGAAAGGAACGCTCACCATGAGTACCCCCTCCCCTTCTCCCTCTCCGTATTCCAATAATTCTCAACCCGCGGGCCAACCACAGGCTGGTCAACCACCAGCTGACGCGCCGCAGAAGAAAAAGGGCGGGTGCCTCAAATGGGGCGCGATCATCATCGGTGTCCTCATCGTTATCGCCATCATTGCCGGTTTAGGCGGCAGCGATGATGAAAACAGCAGCAGCACAGACTCCACGGACCAAACCACCCAGCAAGACGCGGTGGAGGCCACCCCGGAGGAAGAAGCCCAGGAAGCTGATGCAGGCGAAGATTCCCACGCCACGCAGGATGACCAGAACGTCCCGCGCGAATTCAAAAATGCGTTAAAGAGTGCCAAGCTGTACTCAGATACCATGCACATGTCCAAGCAGGGATTGTACGACCAGCTCAGCAGCGAGTACGGCGAACAATTCAGCCCGGAAGCCGCCCAGTACGCCATTGATAATTTGGAAGCGGACTATCACGATAATGCTCTTCAAACGGCCCGCACCTACGAAGAAACGATGAGCATGTCACCCAACGCCATCTATGACCAACTCGTGAGCGAATACGGCGAAAAGTTCACCGCTGAAGAAGCACAGTACGCAGTGGATAATCTGTAGTCACCCTCACTAGCATTGAGGCACCATTGCACTCGGAAGGATTCCTGCCATGAACGCTCCACACTCCACGTCTTCCCCGGAACCTGATGACGACTCCCAGGAGCCGTTGCCCTTAACCAAGGATCCATTCCTTAGGTGGAGCGTTCTTGTCCTTATTATCCTTATCATCATCGCCATCGTCACCAACCTGCCTTAAAGCTGGCGACGCTGTAGGCCGATGCCCCATCTAAGCCGCTAGCGCTTGCGCCGGCCGCGGCGAAAGCCTTTTAGCTCCGCCTTCTTGGCAATCGCGGCCACCTGTGCCGCGGTGTAGTTCACTGGCGCAACCCCGGCGCGGGGCAAGACCCATCCCCTCCAGTAAGAAATAATGGCCATGCCGCTGCCGACGATTGGGGAAACCACCATGCCCAAGGCGAATTGGTCATAGGATGCAAAGGTCACCATGACGATGCCGGTCACGATAGACGGCACTGCATAGAGGGGGCTGCCGCCGAAAATGGAAGGGATCTGACCGGAGGCGACATCGCGGACCATTCCCCCGCCGACGGCAGTTAAGACACCTAAAAACACGCACGGGATCATAGGCATGCCCGCAGCCAGTGCCTTCACGCAACCGGTGGTAGACCACATACCCAAAATGATGGCATCGCCGTGCTCGCGAAAAATCTCCCACGCCTTTCCCTTCAGCTCCATGAGAAAGGCGGTCAGCGCCCCGGCGCAGGCAAGGCCCAAGTACCAGGGATCTGAAATGGCGGCGGCGGGGCCGTCATCGATAAGCATGTCGCGGATCATGCCGCCAGCCAGGCCGGAAAATAAGGCGAGGAAAATAAACCCGACGATGTCGAATTCGCGGCGGCGGGCAATCGTGCCACCGATGATGCCGTTCAAGGCCACTCCGATCAGATCGAAGGCCTGGTACATCGTGTTGATGAGGGGATCCACGTCGTGCATAACAACTACTGAACATAGCCGATCACAGCGGTTTCGCCCTTTCTAGGGGTAGGAAGTGAGTAAAGTTGATAGACGGTCTCTTCTGACCGGATTACAGCGTTATCCCGCTTTGTCTCGGTTATCTCGAAAGTTCTTTCATGTCTAACTCAAATGCCAGGTACTTCATCTGGTCCAATGGCCTGCAAAATTTAGGCGACCAGATCGTCGCCTCCAAAACGGTGCTGCCGGCGCTCTTTAATGCGGCAGGCGTCCCCGCCTTCTTCACCGGCCTGCTTACCCCTATCCGGGAATCTGGCTCCATGCTGCCGCAGGCCGCTCTTACCCCCTGGGTGACCACGCACCGCGCACGCAAGCGCTTGTGGATGATCGGCTCGACCGGCCAAGCTATCTCCGCCGCCGTGATTGCCCTTGCAGCTTTCTTTATACGCGGCGCATGGTTGGGCGTGATTGTACTTCTTGCATTGGCGGCGCTTTCCCTATTCCGCGCGTTGTGTTCCATCGCTGGCAAAGACGTCCAAGCGCGCACGATTTCCAAGGGACAGCGCGGCCGGGTGACTGGATCCGCAACGGCCTTGGGCGGCGGGGCCACCCTACTTGCCGGTGTCATCTTATTCCTCTTGGGAGATCTCACGATCTCTACTATGGGCATCGTTTTATTGGTCGGCGCTTCTACCTGGGCCATTGCCACGCGGGTATTTTCGCACGTGGAAGAACCAGTGCCGGAGGGGGAACAAGAGGGCATCGATAAGAGCTGGTGGTCAGATACGTGGAAGCTTTTCACTGACGATGCCCAGTTCCGCAACTTCGTCATCGTTCGCGCACTGCTGCTGGTCTCGGCGCTTTCTACCGCATTTATCGTGCTGCTGCACGATGACCTATCTGGTGTCTTCGGCTTCGTGATTGCCTCTGGTTTGGCCTCACTTATCGGTGGGCGAGTTTCTGGCATATTTTCGGATAAATCCTCCAAAAACACCATGGCGGCTGGTGCTGCCGCCTCCTCCGTTATCATCCTGCTCATCGTGGCTAGTTCCCACTGGGCCTCAGACGCGGTGAATGCTTGGGTCATGCCGCTCGGCTTCTTTGCCGTCAATCTCGCGCATACGTCTGTTCGCGTGGCGCGAAAGACCTACGTAGTAGATATGGCCGGTGGGGATAAAAGGACGCAGTACGTGGGTGCGGCTAACACCATGATGGGCATTATTTTGCTCATCGTGGGTGGTATTTCTTCCGTCATCGCTCTCGCGGGGCCAGAGGCAGCGTTGATTTTCTTGGTGCTCGTCGGCTTTATTGGAGTGTGGCGCGCGGGCAGCCTTAAGGAGGTTTCTCGCACATAGTTTAAATATGGACTATAAGATAAAGCCCGAAGAACTAATCAAACTCAACCCCCAGGAGTTTTGTTGACCGTGGAAGCAACTACCCCAAGTGCCGTCGTCGTCCTTGCGGCGGGCGCCGGCACGCGCATGAAATCCACAAAGCAAAAGACTTTGCACGAAATTGGCGGTCGCACGCTGCTTGGACACGCGCTGCACGCCGCGGCGGGTATTAACCCGGATCACCTCGTAACCGTCGTGGGCCACCAGCGCGAGCAGGTCTCGCCCGTCGTAGAAAAAATTGCGAATGAGCTGGACCGTGAGGTCGTGCAGGCCGTGCAGGAAGAACAGCGCGGTACCGGCCATGCCGTGTCCTGCGGGATTTGCCCAATTTCTGATTTCGAAGGCACCATCATCGTCACCAACGGTGACGTGCCGCTTTTGACCCCAGAAACCATCGAGGGGTTGCGCGATACCCACACCGCTCAAGGCAATGCGGTCACGGTGTTATCCATGCGCCTTGCAGATCCCACCGGTTATGGCCGCATCATTCGCGACACGGACGGATCGGTGTCCGCCATCGTGGAGCACAAGGATGCCACCGAAGAACAGCGCCTGGTTAATGAGGTCAACTCCGGTGTTTTCGCTTTCGATGCGGCAGCATTGCGCGATGCCCTGACCAAGCTTGATACCAATAATGCGCAGGGCGAGCTCTACATTACCGATGTCCTCGAAATCGCCCGCACCGCCGGACATGGCGTGGGTGCGCACGTGGCCGGGGATCCGCAGGAACTCGCCGGGGTCAATGACCGCGTGCAGCTGGCCGCCGCTGGCCGCGAGCTCAATCGCCGTATGGTGGAAAAAGCCATGCGCGGCGGCGCCACCATCGTCGATCCGGAAACCACCTGGATTGGTGTCAATGTCACCATCGGCACCGATGTCACCATCCACCCCGGCACCCAGCTGTGGGGTGCAACGAGCATCGCGGATAATGCCGAGGTCGGCCCGGATTCCACGTTGACGAATATGCAGATCGGTACCGGCGCGTCCGTGGTCCGCACGCACGGCAGTGATTCCGTCATCGGCGTTAACGCCAAGATCGGGCCTTTTACCTTTATTCGCCCGAATACCATCGTGGGCGAAGACGGCAAGCTCGGCGGCTTCGTCGAGGCGAAGAATGCCGAGCTCGGCCGCGGTACCAAGGTGCCGCACCTTACCTATATTGGTGATGCCACCGTGGGCGAGGAATCAAATATTGGTGCGTCCTCCGTTTTCGTCAATTACGACGGCGTGAACAAGCACCACACCACCATTGGCAGCCACGTGCGCACCGGCTCAGATACGATGTTTATCGCTCCAGTCAATGTCGGTGATGGCGCGTACTCCGGTGCGGGTACAGTAATTAAAGACGATGTTCCCGCGGGAGCACTCGTAGTCTCCGGTGGCAAACAGCGCAATATCGAAGGCTGGGTTGAAAAGAAGCGTCCGGGCACCCCAGCGGCAGAAGCCGCAGCCCGTGCACAGGACAACGAAAAGTAAAGGGGCATATTCTCCTATGACTGGCAAAGTAACTGGTAGTAGCAAGAACATGAAGCTCTTTTCTGGGCGCGCACACCCAGAATTGGCAGAGGCAGTGGCAAAGGAACTCAAGACTGATCTGGTTCCTACCACCGCCCGGGACTTCGCCAATGGCGAAATCTTTATCCGCTTCGAAGAGTCCGTGCGCGGCGCTGACTGCTTCGTTATGCAATCGCATTCCCAACCGCTCAATAAGTGGCTGATGGAACAGCTCATCATGATCGATGCACTGAAGCGTGGTTCCGCTAAGCGCATCACTGCGATTTTGCCGTTCTACCCATATGCGCGTCAGGATAAAAAGCACTTGGGCCGCGAGCCCATTTCCGCTCGCCTGGTCGCAGATCTCCTGCAGGCAGCCGGCGCGGACCGCATCGTCTCGGTAGACCTGCACACGGACCAGATTCAAGGCTTCTTCGACGGCCCGGTGGACCACATGCACGCCCAGCCCATCTTGACCGACTACATCAAGTCCAAGTACGCCACCGATAACATCGCCGTAGTCTCCCCCGATGCCGGCCGCGTGAAGGTCGCCGAAAAGTGGGCCCACGACCTGGGCGATGCCCCGCTGGCCTTCGTCCACAAGACCCGTTCCAATACCGAGGCCAATAAGACGGTCTCCAACCGCGTGGTGGGTGAAGTTGAGGGCAAGGATTGCGTGCTTCTCGATGACATGATTGACACCGGTGGCACCATCGCCGGCGCCGTGCGCGTCCTCAAGGAAGCGGGCGCAAAGAAGGTCATCATCGCCTGTACCCACGGCGTCTTCTCTGACCCTGCCCGCGAGCGCCTGTCCGAGTGCGGTGCCGAGGAAGTCATCACCACCGATACCCTTCCGCAGTCCACCGAAGGCTGGTCCAACCTCAAGGTCCTGTCCATCGCCCCACTGCTGGCTCGGACCATCCACGAGATCTTCGAAAACGGTTCCGTGACTACCCTTTTCGATCGCGCATAAGCGTTTCGCCGGTCGCACTACGCCACACACCCCGCCCTTCGCGCTCACCGTGAACGGCGGGGTGCCGGTGTTTTCCATCCCCGTGAGCGCCAAGGGCGTCGCAGGTACACGCAAGCACTACCGCACTACCGCCTGCCGTTCGCCCCACTCCTCCCTTCGCGCTCACCGCGTAACCCGAGCTACAGACATACGCGCTACCGGTGAGCGCGAAGGGCGTAATCAGAGGAGAGGGCGCGAAGGAAGATTAACGGGGTGAGTTTTGGTTTCATCGGCCGAAAGATGCTAATCTAACTCAGTCTCGGCGAGGGCGACTCAAAAATTGGGAAGCCGTTATCGACGCGATTGAAGTTAGAGCATGTTGCTTTTATTGACGCCTGCGATGACTCGTCCAAGACGTTCATCGGCAGGCTTTCGTCGTTTTTATACCTTCGATAGCCTCGCCGCACTACACCGACAAAGGAGATTGCATCATGGCAGAGCGCCCAATTATTAAAGCAGAACCACGTACCGTCTTTGGCAAGGGCTACGCCCGCCGCCTGCGCCGCGACTGGAAGGTTCCCGGCGTAATCTACGGTAGCGACCAGGAGCCCGTACACTTCGCAGTGCCACTGCTGGACATCCAGTCCCTCGTTCGCAACAACGGTGTCAACGCCGTTCTGGAGCTTGAGCTTGAGGGCGAGCAGTACCTGACCATGGTCAAGAACGTTGACCAGAACGTGCTCACCATGGACATCGACCACGTTGACTTGCTGCTGATTAAGCGCGGCGAGAAGGTCGAGGTTGAGGTTCCGATTACCCTGACCGGCGAGTCCGCACCGGGCACCATGCACATTCAGGATGCAGACGTCCTCATGGTTGAGGCTGACGTACTAAGCATTCCGGAAGAGATCGCGCTGTCCATCGAGGGCCTCGAGGACGGCGAGGTCATCACCGCCGCCGACATCACCATGCCGGAAGGCACCACCCTGGTGGCAGACCCAGAGACCGTTATCCTCTCCATCTCCCTGCCTGAGGTTGACGAGGAGCTCGAAGAGGCCGCTGAGGCTGCTGAGGAAGGCGGCGCCGACGCTGGTGCCGACTCCGTCGACGAAGAGGGCGAAGGCGAGTCCTCCGAGTCCGACGACTCCGAGGAGTAATTTCCCACTCCCCCAAACGCATATCGCCGTGAGCAGCAATGCTCACGGCGATATCGCAGTTTTATAGATGGTTTTATAAATCTTGTCCGGCAAGTTCACGAATTCTAGGCGTGATTTCGATCTTGCCCTTGCCTTCCTTAGCGCGCTTGATAATGAGCCGCGCAGCAGCAACTTTGCTACTAGGAATCTTTTCGGTTTCGCGATCAACTTCAGGTGGTTTTTCGGTCATGGGGCGCACCTCCTTAATCACTACGATACTTCCCCAAGTCCACCGCTGTAAGAGGTATTTTTAGGAGCCGAGCAGCAATGATACTCGGCGGCATATTCTATGGAGCATAGACTTGTATTTCCAATAGAATTTCAATTTATGCGACAATAATGCAGTGACTCCACTACTCGTAGTAGGCCTTGGCAATCCTGGCCCGAAGTATTCCGGCACGCGACACAATATCGGCTTCGACGTTGCCGATGAGCTCGCCGGTGAATTAATGAGCAGCTTTTCGGTGCATAAGAAGACTAATACCGAGGTCGCGGAAGGAATGCTATCCGGACGCAAGGTAATCTGCGCTAAACCGCGGTCCTTTATGAACCTGTCTGGCGGGCCAATCAAGGCACTCGCCCAGTACTTCCATCTGGCACCCACGGATATTGTGGTGGTGCACGATGAATTAGAGCTCGACTTTGGGACCGTGAAATTACGCCAAGGCGGTGGCGATCACGGGCACAACGGTCTGCGCTCTACTACAAAGTCGCTCGGCACTAAGGACTATCAGCGCCTTTCCATCGGCATCGGAAGGCCGCCAGGCCGGATGGATCCAGCATCGTTTGTGCTCAAGCCGTGGTCCAAGCAAGAAAAGGTGGAGATCCCCATCCTCTGCGCTGACGCGGTAGCAAAAATAAGGAGTGCGCTAGACTAGCTGGCATGAAACTGGCTACTCTTCGCACCGCGTTCGGAAACTCCGCAATCCGCATTGAAGGCGATAATGTGGGAGTGGAGCTGGACTACGAAGACGTAGGCGCGCTGCTGCGCAGCGAAGATTGGCGCAAGGCCGCACAACTATCCGGCGAGCCGATAGTCTTTGATCAGCATGATTTAGAAGCAGTCGTCCCAACGCCGGGGAAGATCATCTGCGTAGGCCTTAATTACGCCAAGCATATCCGGGAAATGGGCCGCGAGTTTCCCGAGCACCCCACGCTGTTTATCAAGTTCGCTGATGCCCTGACCGGTCCCTTCGATGACGCCTATATTCCCGAGTACGCTACCCAGAAGCTGGACTACGAAGGTGAGCTTGCGGTGGTCATCGGCGAGCGCGCGCACCGCGTAAGCCGCGCGGACGCACTGGATTACGTGGCGGGGTATGCCATCATGAACGACTACACCCTGCGCGATTTTCAGCGTCAGACCAGCCAATTCCACACGGGCAAGTCATTTTATCGCACCGCAGGCTTTGGGCCTTGGCTGACCACCCCTGATGAATGGGCGCCAGGCAGCGGTGCACGCCTTACCACCACGGTTAATGGCGAGGTGCGCCAACAGGACAATACCGATGACCTCATCTTTTCCATCGCTGAGCTCATAGAATTCTGCTCGCAGCTCTATCCCCTCAACCCCGGTGATGTCATCGTAACCGGTACACCCGAAGGCGTTGGTTTTGCCCGCGACCCGCAGCAATTCCTCCAGAACGGCGATACCGTCGCCATAGACGTCGAAGGGCTCGGTCATATTTCTAATACCACTCGCTACGGCGAGCCCGGCCTCTAAGCCTGCTGCACATACCCCGCACAAGCTGTGGTTGGGTTCTCACTCCAACGAGGGCACACCAGTTTTCTAGATAGGGCCACCAAGCCGTTAAGCTGGAAGAATGAGCACCAAAAGCAGCAAATCCCCTAAGAAGCTGAATAAGAAGGCCTACGAAAAAGAGCTCGAGCGGTTGCAAGCAAAGCTCGTTGATATGCAGCAGTGGGTCGTTGAAACCGGCGCCCGCGTGGTCATCATCATGGAAGGCCGCGACGCCGCCGGCAAGGGTTCTGCCATCAAGCGCATCACGCAGTATCTCAACCCCCGCACCTGCCGGATCGAGGCTCTTCCGGCCCCGAACTCGCGCGAACAGGGCCAGTGGTATTTCCAGCGCTACGTGGAAAAGCTGCCGACCAAGGGCGAAATCGTCATCTTTGACCGCTCTTGGTACAACCGCGCCGGCGTTGAGCGCGTCATGGGCTTTTGCACCGACCAAGAATACGTCCGCTTCTTGCACCAGGCTCCCACCTTTGAGCAGATGCTTGTGGAAGACGGCATCATCCTGCGCAAGTACTGGTTCTCTGTCTCTGATGAAGAGCAGATTAAACGCTTTGAATCCCGCCGCAATGATCCGCTGCGCCGCTGGAAGCTCTCCCCCATGGATCTCCAATCCATTACCCGCTGGGAAGACTATTCCCGCGCCAAGGATGCCATGTTCATCCACACCGATACCCCGACCGCGCCGTGGTACACCGTGGAGTCCGAGGACAAAAAGCGCTCGCGCATCAACGTCATTTCGCACTTGCTCAATACCATCCCTTACGAGAAGATCGAGCGCGAGCTGCCAGAGATTCCGCACCGTCCCGATTCCGATGGCAAGACCTACGAGCGCCCAGACCGCGAAGAGTTCCGCTATGTGCCGGATGTAGCCGCCAAGCTAGAGGACTCGTCTAAAAAGAAGGGTAAGAAGAAAAGCAAGAAGAAGGACAAAAAGAAGTAGTCCCCCCGAAGGCGTACTACTATGTCCGACTATGAGCACTGACACCGTCGCCAGAACACGCTTGGGGGATAAAATCCTCACCGCGGTGGCAGCGCTCATCGCGGTGTTTTATCTCACTAGTGCATGGGCGAATCCCGGTGCTATCGAACTCATCCAAGCAGCGCTATCGCTTTTATTTTTACCCTTCATCTGGGTCTGGCGTACCAAACCGGTACTCAGCGCAGCTGGCTTTATCGTCCTCCTTGGTGCGTGGGCCGCGGCGTGGATAAGCCAGCTACCAGCAAACCTCGGGGTCACCCCATGGGCATTGACCGCGCCGATGGCCGTCTACGCCACCTCCCGCTACGTGGAACGCCGCTCAATTCCCCGCGCGGTGCTTATCGCCGCGTTTCTGGGTTCCTTTGTATCGCCTGCTATGTGGCGCATTGACCCCGAGTCCTTTTTATTATCTTTCCAGCTAGATCGCCGCTACATCGCCTTGCTGGTGGTGCATTGGGCAGTGCTCGGCAGCGCCTATTTCATCGCCGCACGCTATTTTGATCTGGATAGGCAACGCGAGCGCTTAGCTCAAGAACGGTTCCACCAAGCGCAGGAGGAAGAGCGCTTACTCATTGCGCGGGAATTGCACGATGTCTTGGCCCATTCCCTCACCTTGATCAAGGTTCAGGCTAATGCCGAGATTATCGCCGCGCGCACGGATACCACCGCCGCAGAGTCCACTTTGAAAAGCATTCGCGATGGTGCGGATTCCGCGCTGGAGGAAGTGCGCGGCATCGTCACGGCGCTACGCAGTACGGGGCCCACGGCGTTAGAACCCGCGCAGCAGCTCGAGCATATACAGAGCATCATCGATGGCTTTCGCACCGCTGGCCTGAAGATTGACGCGGAATTGCCTTCCTCCTACGAGGTTTCCGCGCTGACTCAGCTAGCCCTCGTGCGCATCATTTCTGAAGGGCTGACCAATGCCCTGCGCCATCAAGGCCCCGGCACGCATGTGCGGCTAAAACTTACGCTTTCCGATGCCGCACGAGTCACCCTCACCTCCACCGCTACGTCGCCTACGCCCAGTGAGGTATCCGGCAGCGGCGTGGGTTTGGTGGGAGTTAAGGAACGCGCCCAAGCGTTAGGCGGACACTTAACCAGCAATGGTGATGCCCAGAAATTTACACTGGATGCGGAACTTCCATTACACAAGGACAACCATGCCTAAGATTCGCGTCATGCTTGCAGACGATCAAGCGATGCTCGTCGCTGCCTTATCGACCATCTTGAACGCGCAGGAAGATATTGAGGTGGTGGCTACCGCAACCTCCGGAGGCGACGCCGTCTCCTTGGCACTTCGACACCGCATTGATGTGGCCATTTTGGATATACGAATGCCTGGCATGGATGGAATTGCCGCAGCTCAAGCCATTCTCTCCCGCACCCCTGATTGCCGGATTATCATGCTCACCACGTTCAATGAAGAAGATCTGGTATCCCAGTCAATTGCCGCCGGTGCGCATGGATTCTTGCTAAAAGATGCGGATCCAGAGGTTCTGGCACACGCCGTACGAGACGTTGCCAAGGGTGAGTCAGTCCTCGCCTCCCAAGTAACAGGCCCTGTTTTAGAGGGCTACCGCCGGGCACTAACGCACAGCCAGCTTAGTTCACACGAACGCCAAGGGCTTAGCCTAGTCACTCGGCGCGAGATGGAGGTGCTCGCGCTCATCGCGCGCGGGGCTACAAATCGCGAGATTGCCGACCACATGTCTATCGCAGATACCACGGTAAAAACGCATGTCTCTGCGCTGATGTCCAAGCTAGCTGCACGCGACCGCGTGGCTTTGGTGCTGCTGGCGCACAAAGCCGGCATCGCCTAGCCTCCTACTGTGGTAGGACTACCCCGGCGCGAAGACCGTCTCGCAGGCTGAAGATTAAGGCAGTAGCGCAGCTCATACTTTTCGTATGAGCTATGAGGTTTCCTTCCATCACATCACAAAGTCTTTTGGTTCCCAGGCAGTGCTGCGGGATATAAGTTTTCACGTTTCGTCTGGCCGCGTACACGCTGTGCTCGGGAGAAATGGCGCCGGCAAGTCCACCTTGTTTTCCATTTTCCTCGGGCTTCTGCCCGCCGATTCGGGAACGGTGCGCGTGGCTGGCAAACCATGGTCGCGCGAGGTTCTCGACCATGTTGGTGCCTCGGTTAACGGGCCGGCTTTCTATGGCCACCTTTCTGCCACGGATAACCTCCGCGTGAATACCCGCCTTCTCGGATTGCCTGATACTGAAATCGACCGTGTCTTGCACATTGCTGGTCTAGCCGGAGCTGGTTCTAAGAAGGCAAAGTCTTTTTCCACCGGAATGAAAGCCCGCTTGGCCTTAGCCCAGGCCCTACTCGGTGATCCAGAAATCTTATTGCTTGATGAACCGCAAAATGGACTCGATCCACAGGGCATCGCGGAGCTGCGCCAGCTCCTCCAGCAGCTCGCCGCCGCTGGGCACACAGTCGTGGTCAGCTCCCATCAACTCGGTGAGGTCCTTCACCTAGCCCATGACATCACTATCCTGTCCCAAGGCACCATCCGGTATTCCGGCTCCCTGCAAGAACTCGCCCCCAGCGGTGAATTGGAAGCCGAATTCTTCCGCCTGACTTCTGCAGATGGTGAGACCGATGAGTAACCAGTATCGACGGTATCTCTCAGCAGAACTACTGCGCAGCCGCGGCAGCGCCCTGCAGTGGCTACCATTACTCGCCCTGCCCCTAGTGATAATGACGGTATTCTTTTCTGCGTTCACCTCCTCCGCTGAGGACGCTACCGGGGTTCTTGGCTGGCAGTCCATGTTTATCACCGGCATGTACGCTCCACTCATAGCGCTTTTTGCTGGCATTCCTGAGCGCCGCGAGGCACTCAGCCGTAGCGGCGGCACCCTATGGCGCCGGCTTCATCCTCGCTACGAGCATGCCTCCCGGTTCCTCATCGTCTTGGCAAGCCTCGCAGTATTTCACCTACTTAATTTCGGTCTGTCCTGGGCGGCGGTTGCAATACAAGCACGGACAGACCACCAGCTGCTCATCATCGCTGGGGCTTATTCTTTGATCGGGGCTATTGGCATCGCGGGGCTTGCGACCGCAGGCGCCCGCAGGCTGGGCCTTGCCGTCACGCTTATCCTCGCGGTTATCTGGCAGGTCATTAGTGTGCTTCCTCGCGTTGTCGAGGGGCCGCTATGGTGGGCCTTTCCGCCCGCCTGGCCGCTACGGTTACTATTGCCTGCGCTGCGCATCCACCAGAATTCGGTTCCGCTCGAGCCTGGCGATCCACTCCTGCAGGAAAGCCCCCTTCCTGCACTGGCGTTATGCCTCATCCTCGCTGTAGCAGGAGCGTTGACCGCAACCATGACGCCTCGCCGAATACGGCCGCTCTCCCGACCCCGGCGCGTGACGGCGCCCACGGTCAGTACCGCCGCCACTCCGGCTCAGGGATGGCAGCCTGCCACTGTCTCTCGTGCCGCTGCCCGCTCGCGCCGTGCCGATGCGCTCCGGGGTTTTCACCGGGCCATAACGACACCAGCGGTCATTACGTGCTTGGTATCAAGCGCCTTAGCTCTGATCTTTATTGCCTTTATCTACCCACCACGTTATGTACAGGGATTCTTCGTATTTCTGCTTCTCCCCGTGGGTGCCGGTGTCCTTCCTGTACTGGTCTGGCCGGGGTTCTCAGGCGCGTGGCAGATTGTCTATACAGAATCTCGCCACTGTTCTACTGCCCTTCTCCTGTGGTTACTGGGTATCATCACAGCGGTGTGCACGTGTGCTTCAGTCGCGATTATCTTCGCCGGTGAAGCCACCCTAGCTGTGCTCACCCAACTGCCGCTGGCCATCGGCGTCGGGTACGTGCTTTCGGTGGTATCGCTCATCGTGGTGATCCGCTTTGGTATTTGGAGCTCGCTTGCTCTCACCATCATCGGCACCATTGTCGCCGTGACGGTAGGCGGCGATGTCCTCGCGAAGACTATCCTTTGGCTCATTGCCTTCCCCGCCTGGCCGATGAATGCGGATTCTCCTGGCCGCTACGCCTATGCTGCGATAATAACGCTGTTTTTCGCCGCCATTACTTCGAGGGCCGTCAGGTGGTTGCTGCGCACACGGGCACTTCGACCTACCGATTAAATAACTAAGGCCCGCGAGGACTCCGCGGGCCTTAAACTATGCGAGCTTAAAGCTCAGAGGGAGATACGCGCTTGGGCAGGACCACCGGGCGGGCATTAGAAAGCCCCTCCACTACGCGGATGACCTGGTTGGAGTAACCGAACTCGTTGTCGTACCAGACGTAAAGCACCAGGTGCTTGCCGGAAGCGATGGTGGCGATGCCATCAACGATGCTGGCATTGGTATTGCCCACGAAGTCGCTGGAGACGACCTCTGGGGAGGCAATGTAGGAAATCTGCTGGCGCAGATCCGAATGCAGGGAGACATTGCGCAGGAAGTCATTGACCTCATCGCGGTCGACTTCTTGCTCCAGCTCAAGGTTAAGCACCGCCATGGACACGTCCGGGGTGGGAACGCGGATGGCGTTACCGGTCAGCTTGCCTTCGAACTCAGGCAGGGCCTTTGCCACGGCCTTGGCAGCACCGGTGGCGGCAAGCACCATGTTCAGGCCAGCGGCGCGGCCGCGGCGCTCGCCCTTGTGGTAGTTATCAATGAGGTTTTGGTCATTGGTAAACGAGTGCGCGGTTTCCACGTGGCCGTGGGCTACCCCGTAGCGGTCATTGATCACCTTGAGCACCGGGGTAATGCCGTTGGTAGTACAGGAGGCTGCCGACAAAATGCTGTCAGACTCCTCGATAATGCTGTGGTTAATTCCGTAGACGATGTTCTTCACATCGCCCTTGCCCGGCACGGTGAGCAGAACCTTGGAAACGCCCTTGGACTGCAGGTGCTGTGACAGCCCCTCACGGTCACGCCAGCGGCCGGTGTTGTCGATGACAATCGCATCGTTGATGTCGTACGCGGTGTAGTCAACAGTAGCCGGGTCATTGGAGTAGATGACCTGGATCGGGGTGCCGTTTGCCCAAATAATGTTGTTTTCGCGGTCAACCGAGATAGTGCCGTCGAATGCACCGGGGACAGAGTCACGGCGCAGCAGCGAAGCACGCTTGACGATGTCGTCGTGGGAGACCAGGAAATTGTTGCCGTCCAGGTGGGTCGTGTGCTGCGGTGGCCTGCCCGCCCGCTGCGCGAGGCGCTGGGGCTGGTGACCGGGAAATGAGCAGGAGCATGAAAAAGAAATTGGGCTACGTCGGCCTCGGCTTCCTGCTGGCCGGTGGCGGCGGAGCCGCTGCGGAAATCGACCCCAGCCAGCTACTCCACCTATTAGGAGGTCTGCTGTGAGTACACGGGAAAACGTCACAGTGACGCTTAGATTGGAGGTAGCGGCATGAAATCGGTAATCCTCGACGTGCCGCCGTTTCACAGCGACGGCGCGCAAAGAGAGTTCGAAGAATTTTCTTCCACACTTCCCGGCCCGGAGCTGATTACCGCGAAATATGGCGGCGGCCGCCCGCACCCGCGTGATGTGTCGCGTCTAGCGTATGCAGCCTGCACTGCACTGGCACTGCTGACCGTGTGGCTGTGGCTGCCGCACGGCACCAGTGGCAGTGGCGAGGCGGTGACAGCTAGTCCGACCTCGACAGCCACCTCTACTCCGTCGCCTACGCCGTCCATTACATCGTCGCCGTACGAGCGCGGGCAGCAGCTTGTGGACGACCTCGGCCAAGTCCGCCCCTACCGTCCCGACATATTAAAGGCCTGCTTCCAGTGGGTCGGCACTGGCACCCCGCCCGCTTTCCAAGTGAACTCTGACCCGGACGCGGACACCTACCTGGTGCCCGACGGCTGTGACTCCGGCTGGCGCGAGGAGCTGCCACAGGAAGCGTGGGTATGCGGCGAGGCCAGCGTCTCCAAGCGGTACTCGATATACAACGAGGCACTGGACGAGGGGCGCGTGAAGCAGCCCTATGCCACCTATCTCCTCGCCTACACCATGATTTGCGGAGGTAACGATGAATGACGAAACCCGCGTCTTCTACCCAGTAGATAACGACGAGACGACCATCATGCAGCCGCTCGGCGACCCCGACATTGACTTCGCCCCACCACAGGAGACGGACAACCGCGCCGGGCTGCTCGACAGGCTGGAGCTACCCCGCCCGCAGTGGAGCCTGCCGCACATCGACACTCCGCGGTGGCTGTGGCAGCCCACCTGTCGCAGGCGGTGGCTCCGCTGGCTCGCCGTGCTCGCCGCGCTGTATCTGGTCTCGGTGCTGCTGCACAATGCTGCTGCCGGGTACACGGCGGTCGCCGCCATTGCCCTGTGGCTCGCCGCATGGTTCAGGGGTCGCCGGTACGAGGTGCGGGTACCGCCACGCAGTGCCGTGACGGTCGTGTTCGACCAGAAGACAGGGCGCGGGCGCTTCGCTGATTTGGACGACGCTTTAGAGGCTGGCGGCCTGGCGAATACCACCTACGACGAGAATGGCAAGGCTTTCCACACGGGCTGCTGCACCGTGTCGCTGACCCCACTAGCGGAAACTGGCGACGTGGAAGCGCGAGTGTCCGCGCCGTCGCAGTACCGCCTCGCTGACTTGGAAAAGAATGAGGAGCGCATTCGTCGCCGCCTCAATGTGAAAGACCTTTTTGATTTTCATATCGACCAGTCAAACGGCAATTTTGTGTTCACCATGACGACCGCTGACCGGCCGGACGCGGAGGTCGCAACGGAGTCATGGACAAACGTTTAGGAGTAAGAAAATGGCTAAAGATTTTTTCGCCGGACTCGGCGACGACACCCTGCCGCAGGTTCCCGGTGACACGGAGCAAGTAGCAGAGACGGACACCGTGGACGAGGGTTTTTGCGACCCCGCACTTATCGACGAGGCAGTCGCTGACCTCGCCAGCTACCGCGAACGCTACTCGCAGCTTGCCCAGCACGTAAAGGGCGGCTCGTTCCATGAGCCGGGGGTCGGCAAGCTGCCCGGTGACTCTGTGCACGAGCTGCTGCGTATCTACGGCGCGGTGTTTTCCCCGCAGCCGTGGCACGAGCACGTGGTGCGGTTTGAGCCGGACAGCGTAGGCCTGACACTGGAACTCGACACCGGCGACGCGGTGGAAGCCCTGCGCTCCGCCGGTTTCTACGACGTAACCAGCAATGGCCTCACGGCGCAGGTCGCGGGTCACGACATGCAAGCCACCCGCGGCTATCAGCTCGTCAAGCGCGACGCGCGCGGCCTCTGGGAGCTGGTGCAGTCCACGACGCTGGCACACTGGAACCACACCATGCACAAGCTGGGTCTCGCCTACGTCACTAAACGCGCGGACGGGGTGACCTCCTACCTCTGCCCTACTCCGCAGGGGTGGGGTGTGACAGGTGACGGTCGCGGTTA
Source organism: Corynebacterium sp. KPL2895 (assembly GCF_040225815.1). Taxonomy (NCBI): domain Bacteria; kingdom Bacillati; phylum Actinomycetota; class Actinomycetes; order Mycobacteriales; family Corynebacteriaceae; genus Corynebacterium; species Corynebacterium sp. KPL2895. The sequence continues at coordinate 22,623 of NZ_JBEHFY010000021.1, read as the reverse complement.
CTTGGCAGTGAAAACCCCGCCGACTGTTGGGTTCGACGTTTGGAACCGGACTGTTGAAAAGCTGCGCGGTGTCGTGAAATGCGACGTTGAACTGCGCCGTTTGGCCGCTGACCGTGTGGCAATCGTCACCCCGCCGAGGGCTGCCCGCATGACCCCCTGGGTGCCTGGCGCAGACGAGCAACTCCATGTAACTGGCACCGACTCGTTGGAAGAGTTTTACGCGTCATCTGTTGCCGCGTATCCGCGCCTGGCGTGGGTGCAGGGCCGCACGGCGGACGGCGAAGTGCTGTCGGCTGCTATGGCGCGCTCACCGCACGCACTGGTCGGCGGCGGCACTGGTAGCGGTAAGTCGTTTTGGGCCTCATGGCTGCTGACTAGCTGCGTGCTCGCGGGTGCCGATGCAATGATTGCCGACGGTAAAGGTAGCTCGGACTACGTTCCCCTGGTGCAGCACCTACCCAATGTGGTGATGTACACGTCAACCGACGCGGAGCATGTCCGCCTTATCCAGTGGGTGCATGCGGAGATGGAACACCGCTACGCGCAGCAGAAAGCCGCAGCTATCTCGGGCGAGGTGTACGAGCCGCGGCTCCTTGTAGTTTTGTTTGACGAGTACGGGGCGTTTTCAAAGTCAATCAACGTTAAGAGTCACCCGCAGAAAAATCATAAGACCGTGCACGGTGTGCCAAGATTGAACTCATGAACGCCTCCACCACGCCTCTGCTTGTCGTGGGGCTCGGCAACCCTGGGCCCAAATATGAACTCACCCGCCATAACGTCGGACATCTGGTGCTAGATGAACTAGCCAGCCGGACTTCTCCGATGCCTTCGTCGTTTAGCGTGCACAAGAAATCGAATGCTGAGATTGTGCAGACTCGGTTTAAAACCTCCGATGGTGGCGAGCGACAGGTGATTCTGGCTAAGCCCCGGACGTACATGAATCTGTCGGGTGGGCCGGTCGCGGCGCTGGCGAAGTTCTTCAATGTCGCACCTAGCGACGTCGTGGTGGTCCACGATGAGCTGGACCTAGACCCGGGTGTGGTGCGCCTTAAGCGCGGCGGGGGCGAGAATGGCCACAATGGCCTGCGTTCGACATCGAAGTCATTGGGCACGAAGGACTACATGCGCGTGCGCATTGGCATTGGTCGTCCTCCGGGCCGCCAGGATCCAGCTGATTATGTGCTGCGCAACTTCAATGCCAAGGAGCGCGAGGAACTCGCTTTCACCCTGCCCACCGCGGCGGAGGCAGTGGAGCTAATCGCCAGCCACGGGCTGGAAATTGCTCAAAACCAGGTGCACGGGCGGTAGTAGCTAGCGGCAAGGCAGCAAAGAGCCCCCTTCCCTCCCAGCTTTCACGGGAATGAGGAAGAGGGCTATTTTCGCTTTCTAGGAAGCTTCAGCCTTACAGCTCGTCGGTGTTCGTGCTGCTCGGCGTTTTCGTCGGCGGTTTCGCTCTGCCCACCGAGCGCCTGGCGGTGGGATTCGGGAAGCTGCGGCAGGGCGGCCCGTGAGGGCATCGACCAGGTGATGAGGATCAGGCGCCCGAGGAGCTCCCCGTCCGACACGCCCACGACTCGGCGTAGCGGCCGCCCTTCGCCAGCAATTCATCGTGCGTGCCCCGTTCTGCGACCGTCCCGTCCTCCGAAAGCACGACGATGAGGTCGGCATCGCGGACGGTGTGCAGGCGATGGGCGACGACGATCACGGTGCGATCGCCGCGCAACGCCTCCATCGTGCCGACGATCGCCCGCTCAGTGGCCGCATCCAGCGAGGACGTCGGCTCGTCGAGAAGCACCACCGGGGAATCCTTCAGAAGCGCCCGGGCGATGGCGAGGCGCTGCCGCTCGCCTCCCGACAGCAGCGTCCCCTCCTCCCCCACCGGGGTATCCCACCCGGAAGGCAGCAGCTCCACGATGCGGTCCACCCCGGAACGCCGAGCGGCCTCGCGCAAGCGGTCCCCGTCACCGGGCCCGGAACCGAATTCGGGGTCGGCGAAGACCACGTTGTCCCGCACGGACGCGTCGAAAAGGAACGTCTCCTGGAACACCGGGGTCACCAGCGAGTTCACGCCGTCGGTGCCGATCCGAGGCAAGGGCACCCCGCCGATGAGGATCTCCCCCGAGTCCGGATCATGAAAACGCGACAGCAGCCGCATGACCGTCGTCTTGCCCGCCCCCGACGGTCCCACTACAGCAACCAGCGCTCCCTGAGGTGCACGGAAGCTGACGCCGTCGAGAACCTTCTTATCCCCGTACCCGAAGCTCACGCCGCGGAACTCCACGTCATGCCCGTTGGGCAGCTCCGGTGCGGTCGGTTCGGGAAGGGCGGGGATCGCCCGAAGGTCACGCAACGCAGCCAACGTGTTGCGGCCCGCACCGAAACCGCCGGACAACGCTCCCGCCGTGGTGATCGGTCCGGTGAACTGGACGACCACGATGAGCATTGGCGCCAACTGCGCCGGCGCCATCCCGCCCGTCGCGGCGACTGCTACGGCGACGATTACCGCCGCCGTGAACACCGCATGGACGACCGAACTCAACCGTCCGATGGCCGCCCCCTGCGTCGACGTCGCCTTCGCGAACGTATCGTGTTGGGCCCGGATCGCCTCATCCACCATCGCGTCCGCCGCCGAACCGTCGCTCGCGGCGCGAATCGCCTGCTGGCAGCGGGTGAACTCGATCAGCCTGCCGGAGACGGCAGCGACGGCGTCAGCATGCGCTTCGTCCGACTCCCCGCCGACCCGGCCAATGGCCCGGTAGGCGAAGAAGAGCACCGGCGCCGACGCGACGAGAACCAAACCGACGCGCCAATCCACCGCCAGAATTCCGAAGGCGATGACGGTCGGCGCAACCACCGCGGCGATGACGGGCCGCAGGATCACGTGCGGCACGGACGCCGCGAACGCGATACCCGACGACGCCATCTCCGAAAAGCGGCCGGCCGTGGACTTGGTGACGTACCCGAGTGGCAACGTCAGCACGCGTTTGCCCAGGGAACGCAGCAGGGACGACAGCACCGCTGCGGAATTCGCCCTGCCGACCGTCCCCGCGGCGAGGGACAGCACCGCATGGGCGACCGCGAGGCCGGCGATGACGCCGGTGAAACGCCACGCCGTCGCATCATCTCCCTCGGCCAGAGCCGACAGCAGCGGCAGCAGCGCGACGAACGCCGCTCCCTGGGCCAGCGAGGCAAGCGCGGCCAACGCAATGAGCCACGCCAGCGTCATTCTCGAGCGCCGATCCGTCATCGACCACAAGTCCCGAATCATCGGTTCCCCGCCTTTTCATCGTCTGATTCAGTGCCCCGCGGAGCGGATGGTTCGTCGTCGAGCGCGAACGCGCGCCACAAATCCCGGTAGCGGCCACCGCGCGCAAGCAACTCGTCGTGGGTACCCGCCTCCGCGACCGCTCCCCCATCGAGAACGAGGATGCGGTCGGCGTTGCGGATCGTGCTCAACCTGTGCGCGATCACAATCACCGTCCGCGAACGGGCCAAACGCTCGATTGCGGACTGGATGAGGGCCTCGGAAGCCGGATCCGCATAAGCGGTTGCCTCATCGAAGATGAGCACCGGCGCGTCCGTGACGATCGACCTCGCGATGGCCACGCGCTGCGCCTCACCGCCGGAAAAGGTCACGTCGACGTTGACCACCGAATCCAGACGCTTCGGCAGCGCCGCGATGGCCGCATCGAGGTTCGCGAGCTTCGCGGCCGCCATGATTTCGCCGTCGGTGGCGTCTCTCCTGGCCAGCCGGATGTTCTCCCGCAACGGCAGCGTGAGCAACTGCGGATCTTGGAACACCACCGACACCGAGCGGTGCACGTCGCGCACGGCGATGTCGCGAAGATCGGCGCCGCCCAGCAGCACCGAGCCTTCAACGGGGTCGTGGAAACGCGCCAACAGCCGGGCGACGGTGGACTTTCCGGAACCGGAGGTCCCCACCAGCGCAGTGAGGGTCCCCGGTTCGAACGTCGCGGACATCCCGTCGAGGACCCGCGGCCCATCGCCGTAGGAGAAGACCAGGTTCCGGACCTCGAGCGCGCCTCCGCGCACGGGCACCGGATCGGCGGGCTCGGCGATTGGCGGCGTGCCCAGCACCTCCGCGATGGACTTCAGGGCGGCAATCCCCGCGATGATGGGTTCGGAGTTCATGGCCACCCGCACGATCGCCGCGGAGAGTCCAAGGCTGAGAACCAGCCCGGCGACGAGACCCTCCGGTATGCCGCCCGCGGCGTCCCTCAGAGCGAGGCCGGCCCAGCACACCACTGCGAGGACTGTGATCGGGGACGTCACCACGTCGATGAACCCGAGATAGATGTTCGATTGCCGGGACCAGGCGGACCACGCGCGGACGAACGACAACGCCGCGGCATCGTAGCGACCCGCGCCCTGGTTGGCGCGTCCGAAGGACTTCATCACCGGGATACCGCGCACCAACTCGATGACCGCGGCCGTCACTCCTTCGGAGGCTCGCTCGTAGTCGCGCTGAAGACCGGCTCCGCGCGAAATCATCACGCCCATCAGGGCGAAGGTGACCAGCACCGGGACGATCGCCACCGCCGCGATCCGCCAATCCACCGCGACGAGCGCGATGAGGGAAAGCAGGGGAACCAGCACCGCCACCACGGTCTCACCGACGGTGTGGCCCATGAGCTGGTGGACAGCCGCGACGTCCTTCTCAACCGACCCGATGATTCCCGACGAGCGCCGGGCGTCCAGCCAGCCCAGCGGCAACTTCCGGATTTGGGCGACCAGCCGGCGCCGGAGGTGGAGCTGCAGGTCGTTATCCGCCCGGTGCGAGAGCATGCCGGCGGCGCCGTCCGCGGCCATGCGCACCGTTGCGGCGACGACGATGACAGCCACGGCCAACCACGTCCGATGCTCCGGGGCCTCCGGGTACGTCATCGCGATGTCGATGATGCCGACCAGCGAAGCGACGGTAGCCACCGACGACAGGACGGATAACGCGACCACCGCACGCATCCGTGTCCGGATCGGGGCGAGCAGCGACCACGGGCCTACGGTCCCGTCCACGGCGCTCACTTGCCCGCCTCCCCGATCGCGCTTTTCTTCGTGAGAGTGCAGAAGTACACCATGCCGGCGTGTGAGGCTCCGCCCAGCTTCAGCCCGTTGGCTTCGGCGAGGTCCTCGAGCTCGCTGCCCCGGAACACCCGGTGGCCCATCTTCGCCATGACGGCCATGTCGACCCGCTCGTTCACGTCGGGATCCTCGGCGAACGTCTGCACGTAAGCGATGCCGCCGTCGGCGAGCAGACCGGCGACCCTGCCGAGCGCGGCACCCGCATCCTTCATTTGGTGGAGCGCGCCGCACACCCAGATTTCATCGGTCCTGCCGGGCTCTCCCGCGAGCGGCGCGAGGACATCGGCGACGTGGAATTCCGTCCGGGCCCCGAGCCTTTCGACGGCGGCGCGTTCGCGGGCGATGCGGATCGCATTGGGCGACAGGTCGTAGCCGACGATGTTCGCCCTGCGATAGCGAGGCTCGGCGGCGAGCATGCGGGCGAGCCACCCGGTTCCGCAACCGAGGTCGAGAACCCGGGCCGGCGCATCCGGCCCGGGATCCAGCGCACGGAGCTTCCGATACACGGCGGCGGCGTCCATCGGTTCACGCGCATAGCGGCTGAGGAACCTCGGCTGGACCTTGTCCTCGTAGGCCGCGAGGAGTCTGCGGTTGTTCTGGACGATCTGGGCAATCGACTTCATCTGGTTCTGTCTCCGGGGTGTGTGGGCCGCGTCCACGCGGCGGTTTCGGGTTAGGTGCTCGGGTTCGCGGGCCGTCGTCGGCGGCGCCGCCCCCGTGGACGTGCCCGTCATGCAGACTCCCCCGGCCTCGTTTTCACGGCGATGCCCCACGCCGCGAGCACGGCGATGCCTAAGAACCAGGCCGCGCAGACCACCAGACCCGCAGCCCCGGTGCCGTTGACGGCCTCGCCTGCCGCGGATACGGGGGTGTGCCCGGCGATTCCGCGCAGGAGGGGACGGAAGTGGTCGGCGGGCATGAGCACCGTGTTGACGAACATCGCAACGATGATTAACGGGATGAGGGCCACGGACCCCTGGGGGCTGGTGATGGAGAACGCGATGTACGTGCCGGTGCATGCGGCCGCCGCGGCAACCATCGCCCCGGTCACCGCGATCCTCCACCACCAGGACACCTCCGGGGGGCCGTCGGAAAGCAAGGCGGCCACCGCCGCGACGACGGCCGTCATCGCCATGATCCGGATGAACTCGGCAATGATCCGTGCGGCCGACACGGCCGCGTACGGTGACGGCATGGTGATTAACCGCTCGTGGAAGCCATTGCTGCGTTCAACGAACACGGTGGACGATCCCGTGATGGCCAGGATGAACGCCCACGCCGTCACGACCAGGATGACCGCGTTCCGGAGTTCGAACTCTCCGGTGAGCTGCCTGACCAGGCCACCGAACATGCGGTTGACGATGAACAGGTACACGAGCGGAGCAATGAACGTCATGAACCAGAAGTCGGGGCGCCGCAGCCAAATGTGGGCGATGCGCCGCAGATGCACGAAGATGGCGCCGATCATGATTCGCTCCTCGAGGTGAACCGGCGGATGAACAGGACGATTCCGGCGACCACCGCGACACCGAGCCACAGGGCTGCCTCTTCCCCGGCGCTATCCGGGAAGGCGTCCGGGGACGCCGCCCTGATCACCTCGATCATCGGCGAAAACGGCATGTGACGTACGACGTCGCGCAGGGAGCCGTCCAAAGCGGTCGCCGGAATGAACGCGGTAGAGAACATGAGCAGCAGCATTTCCAGCGCCTGGATCGATGAGGCCGTCGACACCGGGGCGGGCACCATCAGGATCACCCCGTCCGTGACCAGGGACAGGACCGCCGCGGCGAGCAGCGACCACAGGACAGTCCACGCGACGTCACCGACAGCCATGTCGAGGCCGCAGGCCCACGCGACGACCAGCAGCGCCGCGATCGACGCGGACATCCGCAGCACATCGGTGGCGAGCCTGCCGGCGACATAGCCGCCTGTGGCCCCGGGCAACACGCGCACGCGGTCAACGAGCCCGGATTCGACGTCCTGTCCCACCGCCATCGCCGACGCCGCGGCGGTGAACATCGCCGCCTGGAACAGGCAGCCGCCGAGCACGAAACGCAGGTACCCGAAGCCGGATTGCCCCGCCGAGTATCCAAACACCGCGTACAGGCACAGCAGGAAGAGGGGCGGAACTACGAACATGGAGATCAGCGACGCGGTGTTGCGTCGCAACAGCAGCAGATCCCGACGGAGAAACGCCGCGACCGACGTCGCACTCATCGCGCCGCACCCCCCGCGTTCATCGATATGAACACCTCGTTGAGGGTGGGTGACGACACGCTCAGCGAATCCGGCGACGCTTCCGAGGCCTCCATCGCCTGCGCCGCCGCCTCGAGGACCCGCGGTCCGGGGTCGACGTCGAGGGACACCAACTTCCCCGCGACGCGGGCGCCGTCTAGGCACGTTCCCCCGAGGCAGCAGGCGAACGCCTCCGCCTCGGCGGCGGTGGCGAAGGACACGCGGAGCACGTGCGACCCGAAGTCGCGGCGCAATTCCTCCGGCGTTCCGCTGGCGACGATGCGGCGATCCTTGAGCAGATGGACGTGGTCGGCCAGCGCCTCCGCCTCTTCCAGGTACTGGGTGGTCAGCACCAGGGTCATTCCGTCGTCGCGCAGTTGCCGGATGAAGCCCCACAGCTCTTCGCGGCTGACAGGGTCCAGCCCCGTTGTGGGTTCGTCGAGGAACAGCAGCCTGGGCACGACGCACAGCGACGCGGCGATGTCGAGACGGCGCCGCATGCCACCCGAATAGGCCGACGCCAGCGTCGAGGCACTGTCCGCGAGCGAGAATTGCGCGAGCAGTTCCGTCGCGCGGGCGGCCGCGGCGGCGCGGTCGAGCCCGCGCAGCCGCCCGAAGAACTCCAGGTTCTCCCGGCCGGTGAGGTTCTCGTCGATCGCCGCGAATTGGCCGGTGGTGGCAATGTCGGCGCGCACGCCCGCCGGGTCCTCTTTCACATCGCGCGAGAAGATGCTCACCTCGCCGGAGTCGGCGGTGATGAGCGTCGACAGGATTCGGATGAGGGTGGTCTTGCCTGCACCGTTGTGGCCGAGGAACGACACGATCGCCCCGGCGGGCACGGTAAAACTCACGCCGTCGAGCACATGCTTGCGCATCCGGGCGCCGCGCTTTCCCTTGCGCCCGCCGTCCGGCGGGGCACCTGCCCCGCCTTCGGGCGGGGTGCCCGCATTGCCCGCATTGCCCGCAATCGGGTAGCTCTTCGTGAGGTCGCGGACGACGATCGCCGCACCTCGTTCAGCTTGATCCGTCATCGTTTCCCCTTTTCTTTGGTATCGCAGTGGGCCGCTGTCGGCAGCGGCCCCGTGGTCGGGTTGTCATGCGGCACCTCGATATGGATGCCCGCATCGCGGGCGAAGGCGAGGACCGGTTCGAGGAGCCGGGGGTGGCCGACGAGATCCCGGCACCCCGGCGCGACCGGCTTCCCCGCGACCGCCACAACGGTGGCGGCAGCAATCGCCGCGGTCATTTTGTAGGAACCCGGGCCGGTCGCCCGGACGACGGTCGTCTCGGCCGTCGGCCCCGCATCGCCCGCGCCGGCGGACAACAGTGCGACGACCAGCTCGGCGGGTTGCGGAGTGCCCTTCACCCGCGCCTTCCGCGATGTCACGGCCGCCCCGAGACGGGCGAGCAGACCGGAGACAACGGGCATCGCGTACAGTCTCGACGTGCAGATCTTCTCCACCGACTCATCGGGGAGAGCATCGAAGGCGACGTGGTAGGAATAGCCGCGGATCGAGGGGCACACCTCGCGTACGACGTCGATGTCCGGGCATTCATAGCCGATTCCGCTTTGCGACGACACCGGGTTGCGCCGTACTTCGACAATGGCGCCGCCGAGCATTGCGCGGTATCCGCCGCGAATGGTCCGGAACATCGACTCGACCGACGCGGCCCCGGATTCCTGGTCGGCGCCGATTCGCAGATCGACCCGCACATCGCGGACCTCTTCGACCCCCGCAGCGCGGGCCCCGAGAATCAACAGTGCCGTCGACAAGCCCGGGCACAGGCCGAACCCGGTGAGCACGGGAACCCCCTCCCGCCGGGCATCCCCGTCGAGAGCCATGATTGCGCGGCGGGCGTCGATCGAATCGTTGACGTCGATGTACCCGGTACCTGAGTCGATGCAAGCACGGGCGAGTGAGTCTGCGTGCACCTCGAACGGGCCGGTGCAGTTGACCACCCAATCGTGTTTTCGGAAGACCCTGCAGATCTCGTTGTGGCCGGCGGCGATCCTCAGCGGGAAGTGCCGCCCCGGGCCATCGTCTGGCTTCTGCCGGGAAGTGTAGGCCAGCTCAATCCCGTCGACGACGCCGAGCATCCCCCGGACGAGCCGTCCGGTGACGCCGGTACCTCCGGCCACCAGCACTTTCACGGGTTCGCCCGCGTCGCGGTCCCGTGCTTCCCCGCCGTTTCGTCGGTCAGTCATTTTCCATCTCGTTTCCCCGGTCCCGCGACCGGTCGATTCCTTCGGACGACGGGTCCGCTGCCCTGTCGTCCGTTTCCGGCGCCCGGCGCCGGCGTTCGATGTACTCCCCGATGAGGGCCCCGGTCAACGCGGCATCCTCTCCGAGGACGAACGAATAGTGGTTTCCCGCGACGCCGGCGACGCAGAGGTCATCGACGAGGTGGTCCCGCCACTGGTCGTGGTTGTGAGCCTCGCCGTCATCGGGGAGAACGAACAGCGCCTCCCTCACCCGCCCCCCGGGCCGGTACCGGGTGCGGGCATCGATGAGCGAGCGCAGCGAGTTGAACTCCGTCGCCGTCACCCGGTCGCCGGAAAGCCCAAGGTCCTCCAGGAGCGTCGGTGCGACCGCTGCGGCCAGGGCACGCAAACGGGCCCCCCGTTCCCCGTCGGTCTCGTCGACCCCGCCGAACTCCGCCCAGAGGCGGGCAACCGGCGTTCCGTGCGGGAGATCGGCAATCGAGGGCACCACCCGGGACAGCAGCCCCTTTTCGGATTCCGCGCCGAAATCCCCGACGTCGACCGCGATCCCCGGAGCCAGGCTGTCGAGAAACACCAGCGCGGGATCAAGATCGGCCAAACGGAGCACCATCTCGGCCGCGATGGTGCCGCCGAGGCTCCATCCGACGATCGCCGGGGCGGCACCGTCGACGAGCACCTCGCGGACCCGGCCCGAGTAGTGGGCCGCGATGTCGCCGATGCCGATGGCGTGGGGGAATGGTCTCTCGAACTCCGCGAAGCCGACGCCCCACACCTGCCCGCCACCGGGGATCGCGAGGGCCAGGTCTCGGTAGATGTCGACGGTGCCGAATCCGCCGTGGACGAGGAAGATCGGGCGCGCCTCATCGCCGCTGCGCAATAGGACCAGCGAATGGTCCGCGGCCGACGCGCCGGGGTCATCCACGTCCCGCCGGTCGGTCGGCGTGGCCGTCGACTGGCCGACGAGCTCGGCCACGCCACGTGGCGTCGGCTTGGCCAGCGCTTCCGCGAGCGGTACCGACGCCCCGGTGATGTCCTGGATCCGCTGCATCAGATTCACGAATCCCAGGGAGTCGTAGCCGAGGAGGAACAGGTCGTCGTCCGCGCCGGCTTCAGCGCCGCCTAGGTCGGCCCGGACCATCCCGGTGATGACCGTCAGGTATTCGCGAACTCGGCCCATCAGGTCCCCGGATGCGATCCTCGAGATCGAGCCCGACCTGTCGCGCTCCGCCGATGACGCGCCCGCGACGCCGTCGCCGATCGCCCCACCGCTGGAAGAAGTGCCCCCGACCGCCAGGCGCAGGCGCCGAACCTGGCCGACGCTCAGCGGCGCCGCTTCGGGGCAGCCCCCGGCGAAGCCCGACACCGACCTGATGTAGTGGTCGAAGATGTCCTCCACCAGTTCCGGTTCCAGGATCTGCTCGACGAAATCCCAGGCGACGTTGATACGCCCGCCGACCTCCATCACTTGGTTGTCCAACAGCACCTGCGGGGTCTGGGAGATGGCGTAATCGACGTCACCCAGGACGTGGGCATCCCTACCCGAGCCATCGCCTGCCGCGGAACCCTCGCCGAACAGCAACGAGGTGTACACGAACGGCGCGATGGCCTGTCCGACGGGCAGACCCCGGTGGCGCGCGATGGCGCCGAGCAACGACACCCCGGAGTACCCGGCCGCCATGTGCCCGAGCAGCCGGTCGCGCAGTTCCGCCGTCCACCAACGGAGGTCATAGTCGGCGGCCGCTTTCACCGGCATCAGAATGACGCCGGTGAAATCACCGAAGACGCCGGCGAAGTCGGCGATTTCGGGATCACGGTTGTACGTGGTGATGTTGATGCCGACCGAATCCCCCCTCGACCACAGCGACAGGCTCGTCGCATAGCAGGCGAGAAGCAGTGCGGACACGCTGCCGTCGGCGGCGCTGGCCCGTTCCCGCAACAGTGCGGTTTCCTCAGCGGTGAACGTGTGCGACAGGCGACGCATCCGCGGCACATCCACGTCCGCGGCCGCACCGATTGATGGAAGGGTGTTGCCGGGCGGGAAGTCCTCGACCACCGTCCGAGTCAACGTCTCATCGCCACGCCCGACCGCCGAAGCCTCCCGGCGCTTCATCTCCAAGACGTACGTGCGGTAGTCGCCGGTGACGGGCGGAAGCTCCGTTCCCCGGTACAGCTTGTCCAGGTCGTCGATGAAAATCCGTTGGCTCGCCCCGTCTCCGATGATCATGTCCACGCTGAAGAACAGGCGGTGCCTCCCGTCCGGGAGCGCGAACGCCGACAGATGAAACAAGGGCCAGCTGCCCAGATCGAATACCTGGTGGCTCAGCTCATCGCGCTTGCGCCGCACCGCCTCGACCACGGTCGCCTCATCGGCGGCCCGGTAGTCGGCGACGGCAATGCGGTAGCGCGGAACCTCCGGCAGAATCCGCTGCGTGGCTTGTGCGGTGAACACGACGCGCAGCATCGGATGCCTGCGGATGAGGTTGTCGAGGGCGTCCTCCAGGCGGTCGATGTCGGTACCGGGTTCGGTGACGGATTCGATGTAGTAGTGCTCGGTGACGCCGCCCAGCTCGAACCCGGAGTTCCGGCCGACGTAGTAGGCCTTCTGCATGTCGGTCAGGGGGAACGGCGCGTGGGGGTCGTCCCCGAATTGTTCCACCGGATCCTTCCCGTGGGCACTCGCGGAGGATTCTCGGGCACCTCCTGCGGCTGAACCGGCACCGCCGGCACAATCGAGGGAAGACACTGCCTCGGCGACGGCTTCAGACTCGGCACCGGACTCCCGCATGGCCTCCGAGACAAGGCCGGCGATGTGCGCGATGGTCGGGTCGGCGATGACGTCGCGGAAACGGAGCCGGACGCCCGTCTTCTGCCGGATCGCGCGCATCATAACCTGGAATTGCAGAGAATCGCCGCCGCGGCGGAAGAAGGACTCTCCCGCGCCGCACGCCGGATCCGCCCCACTCGTCGACGGGGCTTCCCCGAGGATCTCGTCGAAGACTCCGGATACCAACTCGATCGCCCCGGGGGCGGCGACGGAACCAGCCGCGCCCGCGGCTCCGGCCTCCGCCCCGGCGACCTCGCCATCGGCCGTTGCCCCGCCGCCCGCGGCACCGACGTGCCTACGAATTTCCTCCTGATCCAGTTTCCCGTTGACGGTGACGGGCAGGTGCGCCACGGGCAGCAGGACCGTCGGTACCATGTACGCTGGCAAGCAGCGGGCGAGCTCGGCCCGGACGGCATCCCGCGAGCCGGTCATGTCGTCCGCCGGAACGTAAAGGCACGCCAGGAGTCCCCGACCGCCCGATTCGACGACCGCCGCCATCGACGCGGTCACCAGGCCGGACCGCTCGAGGACCGATTCGATTTCTCCGAGTTCGACGCGGAAGCCCGCGATTTTCACCTGACGATCGCGGCGGCCGAGAAATTCCACGAAACCCTCCGCGTTGAAGATGCCCACGTCTCCGGTTCGGTAGCAGCGCCCGATGCCTGGGACATCCCCGAAGGCGGCAGCGGTCCGCTCCGGATCGGCCGCATACCCCTGCGCGACGCCGAGACCGCTGATGTGGATTTCCCCCGGCACGCCGACGGGGCAATGCACCCCGTCGGGCGCGAGCACGTGGATGCCCTGGTTCGCCAGCGGGTACCCGTAGGGAATGCGGTTTTCCAGGCTGTCGCGTAGCAGCGGGCAGTGGATGGACCAAATGCTTCCTTCGGTCGCACCGCCGAGGCTATTGATCGACGCGTTCGGGAACATGTCCATGGCGCGCGCCGGAAGCCCCGCTGCGATGCGATCGCCGCTGAGCAATACGGTGCGCACATCCGGGAACACGTCGTCGTCCGCCGCCCGGACCAGGGCGAGCTCCAAAAGGGCGGGCGCGGAGTTCCACAGCGTGACCCGCTCTTCCCGCAAGACGTCGAGGATTTCATCGGCGTCGCGCTCGTCTCTGACCATCGTCACCGTCGCGCCTGCCGCGAACGCCCCGAACACGTCGTAGACCGACAGGTCGAATCCCAGCGACGACAATCCGATGATGCGATCGGCGGAGGTGACCCCATACCGCCGGTTCACGTCGAGGATGGTGTTGATGCAGTTGCGGTGACTGATTCGCACACCCTTTGGCCGGCCCGTCGTCCCCGAGGTGAAGATTACGTAGGCAAGGTCGTCAGGGGCAGTGCCAAGCGAAGGGTGCGCACCCGCGCTGCCCGCGCGGTCGCAGACTTCCGCGGCTGCGGGCTTGCCGACGCCCGCCACTCCGCTTTGGTCCAGTTCATCGATCACGCCGGTGTCCAGAATCGGGCCCGACGCACCTGAGGCTTCCACGACGTATTCCTGTCGCTGGGCCGGCATGCCCGCGTCGACGGGGACGAATGCGGCTCCCGCACGCAATGCGCCGACCATGTTAACGATGTCGTCGGGATGCTTGGTGTAGCGCACGATCACCGCGTCCCCCGCCCCGACGCCGGAATCTGAGAGATGGCGGGCGATGCGTCCGGCCCGGGCCCAGACCTCGGCGTAGGTGTACGAGATGTCCCGGGCGGCGAGGCGCACGGCCGGCGCGTCCGGAGTCGCCGCGTATGCGGCTTCGACAAGCGAAACCAGGGTGTCATCGTGGATCGGGCCCGCAGCGTCATTGTAGCGGGCGACGGCCCCCTCCGTCTCCGCATGACGGATGGGCAGAGCCTCTCCCCCCTCCGCCACCACGTCCAGGGCCTCCGCAACGACCCCGAACATCGTATCTGCCGCAGGGAAGTAATCGTCGACCACGTCCCACGACAACGTCATCCCGCCCGATGCCGGCATCACTTGGATGTCGAGGCACACCTGCGCGGTTTGCGTGTAGATGCGTTCGATGACCGGGCTGCGCCCGCTGCCCCGCTCGCCGCCGAGGTAGCTGGTGAACACCACCGGAGCAGTGGCCTGGGTCTGATTGGCCGCGTCCCGGAGGAATCGCTGTAGCACCTCCACACCGGAAACGCCGCGGTGGGACAGCCCTTCACGGATGTCCAGGTCGATCGCCTCCGCCAACCCATCGATGGTCGCAGCTCTCCCGGCGTCGACGCCGATGAGCATCGATGAAGTGAAATCTCCCATCACCCTCGTGCCCGCGGCGAGGCCGCTGCGTTCGCTGACAGTCACGTTGACCGTCAACGCCGATTCGGGCAGCCACCTGCAGACGACGGCGGCGTTGACGGCCATTACCAGCGACGACAGGGTAACTCCAATGCGGCGGGCCCGTTCGCCGAGCTTGGCGGTGATCTCCGCGTCGAGCACCGTGCCCAAGCGCCGGGTCGACCAATCGTCGTCACCCCTCACGGCCGCCGGGAACTCCGGGCGCCGCGGCAGATCTGCGGCCTTCTTCTCCCAATAGGCGAGGTCCTCGGCCCGTTTCCCTTCGCGCCGGCGCGCAGAGATTGCCGCCAGGGCATCCCCATATTTGGAAGCCGGAGCCGGCGGCTCCCCGGCCAGCAGAGATTCGAGCTCGTCGAAGAACAGGTACACCGAACCCGCATCCATGACGATCATGTTGAAGTAGATGAACATCCTGCACCCGCCCGCATCTGCGAGCAGCCTCGCGGCGACCATGGGACCGTCCTCGTTCGACGATCGCGCCGCGGTTCGCATGTCCCGACGGATCTCCCCCACCGCCGCGTCGACATCGTCGCCGGACCCGACTACCTCGACGGTGGCGAGGCACGCGCCGGTCGGGCTCAAGACCCCGGCATCGACGTCGAGCCGATGGAACAGTACGTCGTGACGCCCGAAGACCACCCGCACGGCCTCCTCCACCTGCGGCAACGAATAGTCGTGCCGGGATTCCGCGTAAATGTACGTCGCTTGGCCGCCAAGCTCGATGTCCTCGTCCGCGCCGAGCAGGTAGGCGGTCTGAATTGGATTGAGCGGGACCGCATCCGCGGGACCGGCCCCATTTTTGCCGGCACAGCCGTCATCCGACTCACCCGTCGCTACAGCGGGGTCGGCCCCGGCAGCGGCGCCTGCGGCAGATCCGGCATCAGCGCCACCCCGGGCGGCGTCGATGACGGCCGCCAAATCAGCGACCGTGACCCCGGGGTCCATCGCCGCGTAATCGATGGTCACCCCGTACTCGTCCTCCAGCGCCAGCAGCATCTGGAGGAAAGTCAGGGAGTTCGGGATGTGGTCGCGGAGTTTCACGTCCGCCGAATCCAGGTGCACGCCGATGGCGTCGGCGATGGACTCCGACAGCCGTTCGGGGGCGACTCGGTCCCCGGTGCGAGCTCCTCCCACGGCGGTAGATGCGACGGCCGGCGCGATCGTTTCATTGGTCATCGTCATCTCCTCAGAGCAAAGCCTCGAGCTTGCGGCGGAGCTTCTTGCCGTTCGACGCGACGGGCAGCTCGTCGACCCACAGAACCCGGGAGACGGGCACCCCGGCGACGCGCATCAGTTCGGTCGTCGCGGACCGGGCCACCGCCTGTTCAGAGATCGGAGGTTCATCCCCGTCCGATCGCCCGGCACCGGTCGCATCGTCGGCCTTACGATCGGTCGGGGTCCGCCTGGCCAAGAACACGGCGATCTCCTCTTCGCCCGTGGCTGGGTTGCTCCGGCCGAGAACGGCAACATCGCGGTCAAGCGCATTCTCCAGCACGGCTTCCAAATCAGCCGAATAGTAGTTCCGGCCGTTGACGAAGATGATGTCCTTCTTCCGGCCGAGGACGAACAACTCGCCGTCGCGGAGAATGCCCATGTCCCCCGTTGCGAACGCCCCGTCATCGGTGAGCTCGTGCTCCACGATCCCCTCTGCTGTGATCGCGGCTCGGGTCATCGGAGCGCCGGCGATGTGGATTTCACCGACGGTGCCGTCGCCGAGGACCCCGCCCCCGTCATCGCGGATGGTCAACGAGATCCCCGGGACGGCCTTGCCCAAGGCGACGAACTCAGCTCCGGACTCGCTCTCGATGTCCTCGAAACGCTGCCCCGTGGCGATGCCCGTCCGGTCAAGTCGCACCGTGGACAGACCCGAGTAGATGTCCCGGGTCGTAACCAGGAGGCAAGCTTCGGACATTCCGTAGGCGGAGGTCAGGGCATCCTCCCGGAGGCCCATGGCGGACATCGCCACGAGGAACTTCCGGGCCAATGGAGCGTCGATGGGTTCAGAACCGCTCATCAGCTTCTGGACGTTGGAGAAGTCGTAACCGTGGTCATCCCCGAGGGGCCGGCGCTCGAGATGGCGCAGGAAATGCTTGAACGCGAAGTTCGGGCACACTGTCACCGTCGGCTGGTGCCTGGTCACGGCCTCGAACCACCTCGGGGGATCGGCGACCACCTCGGAAACCGGCAGCAACACCTGGTCGTACCCACGAAAAAGGGCGTAGACGTGGAAACCGATCAGCGAAAGGTTGTGGGTCAAAGGCAGCCACGTGAGCATCTTGTTCTCGTACCGGTGCGCGTGGCGTGGGATCGTCGCGCGCAGACCGTTCAGCACGGACTCGTTGGTTACGATGACGCCCTTTGGCGATCCCGTGGAGCCGGACGAAAACTGGATGAGGGCTTCGCCGGCCGTCCCACCTCGCACCGGGAACGCGGGGACCGCCCCGTCGCCATCCCCGGAATCCACGTCCCCCGCCTGGGAGAAGTCCGATTCAGCATCACCCGGCATCGCCGCACCCGGGTCCGCGGCAGCGTCATTGACGATGGACACGTCGAGCAGCCGGTCCTCGCCCACGACCACGGCACCGTTTGCGCCGGTGAGCAGCGTGTGACTGCGTTCGTCGACCAGGATCGGGGCCCCGGGCATCATGTCCGAGAGCGTCCGCACCCTGTCGACGTCAACCGGGCCCGACACCGGCGGCGCAAGCGCCGGAACCGCGCCGGCGTAGACGCAGCCCCAGAACGCCCGGATGAGCCCGCGGTTCTCCGAAACTTGGAAGATCACGCGATCACCGGGGCCGATGCCGGCTTCAGCCAACCGAGTCGCAGCCGCCACCGCCTCCGCGTGGACCCGGCCATACGGGACGAAGACGTCCCGCCGATTCTCGACGAAGGTGATCCCCTTTTTCGTCTCATCGGCCTTGTCCCGAAGCACGTCGCTGATGGTCCGGATCGTGTTCATTGGTACCTCTTTCGGTTGTCGGCGCCATGCCGGTGCCGGGCGGACCGGGCCCGCATGGCGTGACCCGGAGGATGTGTCTGAAGGGTTGAAAGGGTGAAGCAACTGGGTGGGGCGCGTCTCCGCACAAGCTCGGAAACGCTCGCGGGCCCGGGACCCGCCGGTTCCGGGTGCCCGTCAAGTCACTGCGGACACCAGGGCGGCGACGAAGGCCGCGGCGGACGCTGCGGCCGCGAACCCGTCACGCACTCGCCAGGGGTGATCGGTGCGGAAGGTGCGCCGCGGATGACGGCCGAAGTTGCGCATCGCCAGGGTCAGGGACAGCTTTTCGGCGCAGCGCACGGCGCTGACGAACAAGGGAAAGGCGATGCACGCGGGCGTCGTCGCGCGAATGAAGCCGGAGCGGAAAGACTGCCCCGGTCGCATCGAGCGCAATCTAATCGCCCATGTCAGATGGGGGATTTCGCTGCGCAGGAACGCCGCGATGCTCACCCCGGAAATCGCTATGGTGCACCATGTGTAGGGAACCCGGAGGCGTTGCACCATGGCGTCGAAAAGCTCCTCGACGCGCATGCACGCGGAGACCAGGACCGTCCCCGCGAACACGGCCGTCAGCAGCAGTCCGTGATGGATGCCGTGGCGGACGGCCTCCGCCGGATCCCCACCGCCGTAGAACTCGGAGCGCCACCCGAGCAGGCCGAAGAACACCCCGATCAACAGGACGAGGAGGACCTTCCCCGCCGTCGCCCGAACGTCGCGTTCCGCGATCGCAGCGAGTGCGAGGAACGCAACCCCCGTCAGCGCGAGAACGGCGTCTCCGCCGGAGAGCAGCCCGGCGACGAGGACGAGCATCACCGCCGCGACGATCGTGATTGCGTTCAACCCCGCGCGCCTCCGAGCGTCGGATTCACCGGTCCAGGGGCTTTCGTCCCCGGACGTCCGTGCGCCGGCCGCGGGCAGTGCGCGATCCCGCCGGGACGACTCCGGGGCAGCCGGCACGTCGGTCGCGGGACCGGACCAGGCGACCTTCCCTTCGGCGACGATGCTCGCCCGATCCGCCCACGTTCGCGCGACACGGCGGTCGTGGCACGTGAACACAACGGTTCCGCCGGCCCCGGCGTATTCCGCCAGCGCATCCAGCACGATGCGCGAGCTCGGCGAATCCAGGTGCGCCAACGGCTCGTCGAGAAGCAGCAAACGGCGATTGGCCGCCACCGCCAGGAAGATGCCCAACCGTCTTTTCTGTCCGCCCGACAGGACGAACGGCGAGACGGGGTCAAGTGCCCGGGGGCACAGGGCTTCCCGCAGTTTCCGCAGCTCATCGGCGCCGAGTGGCCCGTGCGGGTCCGTGCCGGCCAGCGCGGAGTCGATTTCCGCGGCGACGGTCGCGCGGGTGAACTGGTGCTCGGGGTTCTGGAACGCCCACGACGCGAAGGCGTCGGGGGCGCGCCGGGCTGGCTCGCCGTCGATCCGGAGGTCCGCTCCCGCCTTCATCTGGCCCGACAGCACCGCCAGCAAGGTGGACTTACCGGCTCCGTTGGTGCCGACCAAGGCATGGATCTCGCCCCGTTCCAGTGTCAGATCGGCCCCGTTCAGGATCCGCTCCCTGCCCCGGGCCACATGGGCTCCGGTCAAGGCCAGCAGTGGAACGGCGTCCGCCTCCGATTCCGGATCGGCGCCATCCCCGGCTCCCCGGGGCCTTCGCCGCCGGTCCGGACTGAGACGGTCCGGTGCCCCCGTGCCCGGCGTACTGGCGTCCGGCGCTCCGGCGGTCGCGGCCGACGTCGCAATGCCCTTCACCGCGATGCCCTCCGGCGCTCCGTGCGCGGCGACGCTCCCGTCCGCATCGAGGATTGTCACCGTGTCGACCCACCCGTCGAACGGGCGGAGGTCGTGCTCGATGAGCAGGATGACGCGACCCGGGGCCCGCAAATCACGGATGGCGGCGAACAGCGACCGGCGACCGTCCTCGTCGACGTGGGCCGCGGGCTCGTCGAAGATCATGACCTCCGGCGCCCTGGCCACCGCACCGGCGATGGCCATCCGCTGGCGTTGCCCACCCGACAAAGCCCACGGATCCTTCTCCGCGAGCTCTGACAGCCCGAGCTCCGATAGGGCCTCGGCTGATCGCTTGGCGACGATGCCGGCTTCCACGAGGGAAAACTCGAGGGCCATGGACACGTCATCGACGACTCGGAGCGTGAGCACCTGCGTCGCCGGGTCTTGCCCGACGAAGGTGACCCGGTCCCCGTCCACGGGGCGTTCGGTGCCGTCGGCATCGACGATGTGCACGAATCCGGCATGGTCGATGGGGATGTGCGAGGGGATCAGTCCAGCGATAAGGTGGGCCAGGCTCGTCTTTCCGCATCCCACGGGTCCCGTGATGGCGTTGATCGTGCCGAAATCGAAGGAGAGATCCACCATGTCGGGTGCCCATCGCCCATCGGCATGCCGCACGCCCGCGCCACTAACCCGTAACCGGGCCGGGGCCGTCCCGCGTGTCGCACCGGCGCACGCGGGTGCTCCGGCGGTCACCGGGTGACCCCGCGGCTGCGAAGCCCCTTTGCGACGGCAAAGCCCAGGACCAAAAACACCAGGCTCGATGCCAAGGCTACGGCGAAGCTGATCAGGGCCATGGGCGTGGTCAGCGAGTCGACGCCGACTGCGCGCGGGGCCATCGTTCCCATCAGCGCGGAAAACAACATCGCCGATGCCACGAACTGGGGACGCGTCCACCGCCGGTACAGGGTGACCATGAACGGAAGCTCGATGAGCAATCCTTCCACAATCAGCGCCCCGATTGCGGCGACGCCGAATGGGGTGGTCGCCGCGGACACGACGCCCATGGCAAGGCATGCGATGAGGCTCGCGCCAGGCTTGCGGACGACGATGAGGGGAACAACGCACTGCAGGAACCACAACCCGAGCGTCGCCGCGACGAGATAAACGTGGGCGATGCCGGCAAACACCTGCAGGTAAGTCAGGGGCACGATGATGAGAGACCCCGCGACGCCAATCGCGGCGGCGACGAGCATGTCGCGGGTGGATAGTCGGCCACCCGCTGCGACCGGTGCGACGTGCACCAACCGCCCGTCATCCGTCTGCGACGCCACCGCGTCCCCGGCTCCCCCTCCGGAGAGGGGTTCTCCGGTCGATCCACGTTTTCCGTTCATCGTCGCCGCCTCGCTTCCGTTGCCGATTCCCGATCGGGAACACCACCTGAACCAGTATTAGGTTAGGCAATGCTTATCGCATTACGCAAGGCTCAATTTACTGACCTTACCCCCTCACCCCCGTTACCGTGATGGTGCCCCTCACGGGGCGCGGTCACCGGGCCCGGTATGGCTTATCTGCGTGAACATTTCCATAATCCGGGGGTGTTGCCACCGGACACCGGGGACAACCGCTGACAGCTAATAGGGACACGGACCAAACAGAGGTCTCGTCGTAACGTGGGTGCCTGCAACGGATGTCCAAGACACCGGCGACCAGCCGCAACAGAAGGACACCACCATGGAACCGTCCACAACACCCGAAATCATCATCGGCCTCGACGTCGGCAAAACCGGCCACCATGCCTGCGCGCTGACCAACACCGGCGAGAGAATTTACGACAAACCACTGCCCCAAGACGAAGCCGCACGGCGCGAAATCTTCGCGTCCATGCAAGCCCACGGCAGCGTTCTCATGGTCATCGATCAACCCAACACGATCGGCGCCCTGCCCATCGCCGTGGCCCGCGACTGCGGTTGCACGGTCGGAGACCTCCCCGACCTAGCCATGCGAAAAGCAGCCGATCTCTACCCTGGACGATCAAAAACCGCCGCCGGAATGCATTCATCATCGCCGACACCGCCCGCACCATGCCGCACACACTGCGGGCAGTCGACCGCGACGACGAGACACTAGCAGCGCTGAAGATGCTCGCCGGATTCCACGATGACATCGCCAAAGACGCCACCCGAACGAAAAACCGCCTTCGCAGCGTGCTCACACAGATTCACCCCGCACTCGAGCGCGTCTTTGCAGGCGAGATTCTCTCGCGCACGCTGGTGCTGGACTCGCTCATCCACTACGAAGGTCCGACAAAACTGGCCGCCGCAGGTCGAGGCCGGGTCCTGAAGTGGATGCGCAACCGCGCCAAGAAGGATCCTGCTTCCCTGGTTGACGCAATTTTCGCCGCCCTTGCCGAGCAAACTGTCACGGTACCCGGCACTGCGGCAGCAGAATTGGTCATTCCCCAGCTGGCGGCGAACATCAAAGCGCTTCTAGCACAGCGCGACACGATCGCCGGACAAGTCGAGGAGATGCTCGAATCGTTCTCTCTTACCCAGGTCTTGATGTCGATGCCCGGCGTAGGCATCGAGACCGCCTCTAGCATCTTGTTGTCCATCGGCGATTGCCAGGACTTCGCCGACGCCGCGCACTTGGCCGCTTACGCCGGCATCGCGCCGACCACCCGGCAGTCGGGTACGTCGGCCCGCGGCGAGTTTCCCACCAAGGCCGACAATAAACAGTTGAAAAACGCGATGTTTCGATCGGCGTGGATCGCGTCGAACTGCCATCCCGCATCGCGCGACTACTACCTGCGTAAACGGGCTGAAGGACAGAAACACAATGCCGCGGTGATGTGGCTTGCCCGGAGCCGCTGCAACGTCATCTATGCCCTGTTGACTCGGTGTGAGTTCTTCCGAGAAATCCCTGCTAGAACCATCGCCACGGCTGCGTAGGCCGCTGCGCTGATCACCGCCGGCCCGCACGATGCGGCCCGGCGATCAGTCATGGCTACCCCCATACGATGTACGTGAAAGTCTCGCCTGACTATTGACAATCCACATAGGGACCCCCACGCGAATCGGGACCGAGTGGCGGCCGACCCCTCGGCCCAACAGCGCCCGGGGCCGCGCAGAACCAGGTCCACCAGCGGTAGGCGATAGCGGCCTCCCGCACCGAAAGCTCCGTCCCCCTCCCCTGCCC
>NZ_JBEHFY010000020.1:0-44704 GCF_040225815.1 Corynebacterium sp. KPL2895 | reverse complement strand
AGTCGTTAGACATCCTGTCCATAAACTTCCTGGACTCCGCGTCAAAAAACTAACTGGACTCCGAGTCCAAAAAGTCACTAGACATCACAGGTAGGAACTAAACCCCGGACGCTTCATCCCCCTAGGCGTGTTCCGTTTAGGTTAGGTCGGAAACGAGAAAAGGGCATCAAGGGCGGATTTCAATAACTCCTTGTGGCGGGATTCTGAATCCAAATCTCCCTGACACTCTCAAGGCGTCACAACTCCATAGTTAAGAGCTACTTAACCCTTATGTACCCTTTTTGATAGATGCACCAATTTGGCCACAGTACCCGCATGAGTACTGTGGCCAAGTTTTGGAAGACAGTTTAGCAAGATCCTATCACTTTTTATCAAGTGATTAATAAACTGCTAGCTCCACTTAAAACACCGATCATGCCGCTGCTCGACGAAAGACTATATGGTTATTGGGCCAGAAAAAGTAGCAGATGGCTAGGAACGCCACGACTATTCGCCCAACCAAGCTAGGGAAGAAAGCTGTAATAGCTATCGTTGCAGCAAAGAGGAAAATGGAACGCACACGATGCATCCAAGGAGATACCGCTTTTTCACCCATGATCATGGAAATACCAAAAAGGATTACTCCCAATATTGAATAGAGCCACAAATATCCAGAATTGAAAAAGTGCTCAACTCCATGTTTCTCAATAATATCCGAGGGGAATATAGTGACAAAAGCCCACAGAGATTCTGGAAAGCGAATAAACTTTGGATCTTTATCCGTCCGCATTAGTCATCCTCAATCTCTGCGGTAATTGGCGGAAATCCCCACTTAGAGTACCAGGTAATACCTTTACCCTGCGCGACCGCCCCTGTGATTTTAGTAGCGAGATCGACAAAGTAAGTTGCCCCAAGAAGGCCGACAGCGCCAGAAATAGCAGCTCCGATCGGCCCGCCTGCTACAGCACCCCAAGCAAAGAATGCCGCCTCAAGAGCAGCTGGCCCTTCCATTGCCGCTGCGGTAAGAGTTGCAGCCGTCCCAACCGTCAAACCGCTATTTGATATGTGGCCGAGTTTGTGATCATATGTAGTGACAATTTTTGGCTCGTTTTCCTTGTGCTGAACAATGCTTTCATCCTCAGCAAGCACTGAGTGAAAAAACTGACATCTTTGTCTTCGAAACCATAATCACTACGAAGCTGATCATCGTTGAGATCGGACTTGAGGTTACCCTCATCGTCGTAATCAATATGTTCACCGACGTTACTAATTAGCTCAAGCTGCTTCTTCTCTTCAGGAGTGATCTCCTTAAGAGACCTATCAAATTGCTCTTCAGACCAAACAGGAGTTTTCTCTGCTTGTTCAACCGTTTCGGCAGAAGCTGCGGGGGCAATACCTGCAGTGATTAGAGACACAACTGTCAGAAGTGCGACTCGATTCATGATAGAATCTTTCTGTATCGATAGGCGGAACAAATCTAGGATACACGCCATCCTGACATCCCGCTTCTCAGATGAGCCGCATCCTACAGCATGTGGAATACTCTCGCTGGTGGAATGAGAATTGCGGGATTCCCGATGTTTCATAAATGAGAGTTCTCGCCTGTGATAGGTTCAATCAAAATGATATTCGCGAATTGCTCCGAGTAGCCAACACGGCTTTGAGCCATTCAATAAGCCCGAACCCGGTAGCTCCAGGGGCAAGCTCGAAGGTGCTGCGCCGGACGAAGGAGCCATCGGCGGGGACTGCTCGAACAGCCACCAGGTTTTCCCGTCGGTGAGGATTCCGTTGTAGCGGGAACCATCTTGGCTCATGCGGGTAGTGACGTAGCCAGCGAGTTGGTTGATGTAGTCCGCGTCGGCGCTCTCGTTGGTGAGCCGCTTTTTTACTTCGATGACAGTGGCTCCGGTGGCGATGTCGATTCGTCGGTGAGAACCATCACCGATCTGCTCTTCCAACCGTGGGGTATCCAGGTCGAAGTCGGCGGTAGTCAGCAGGGTCTTGATGTCGGACTGAATGTCAGCTTCAGTGCGCTCAGTGGCGTCTGGGGACGCCAGGCGAGTGATCAGGGATTGTGGTGTGGTCATGGCTTTCTAAGGTGGGTAGGTAAGTCTTAGTTGTTGATTCTTTCACAACGCACCCGTAACAAGGGCTGGTTGGTGGCAACCAAATCTTTGATTTGGGCGGCAGCCCAACGAGCCGCAAGGCGAGGCGGGAGTATAAAACATAACCCACAATATGACGGTTCTGTTGGTTGATCGGCTGGGGATATAGATCTACAGGGATATAGTTATAAGCCACCTGGGAAAATAGGTAAACCCCTGTGTATAACTAGCAAGATGATGGCAGATCAGTGCAAAGTGCTTTCAGGTAAAAAGAAAGCGCGCCGGAGGGCGCTAGTCTTCTGTGTTCTGTCTAGTCGAGTTCTGGACGAGACGGCCGCTGTCGGACTGAGGTGACTGTCTTGATCAACGTGACACCGGTCAGTATTGGAGGTAATTCCAGCGTTAGGCCACACACAGAATGTCATGAATGGCCTTCTTGATGTCGTTGCGAAAGTTTCTTCGCTCTACCGCAGTAGTCCATTTTGTCGAAAAGTTCTCGGCGATCATATCCGAGGTGAAGGTGTAGGCTTCCCGATTGTTTTAGCGGTACTGTTGCAAAGTTGGGCGGAGAGCAGCGAAGACTCAGTTTCTCATTCCCTGACGGCCTCTGCGTGTGGGCGTTGTTAGGCCGTCTCGAAGACCTGGTTGACGATCACCGCGTCCGGGTTCGGTTGCCCGTAGGCAAACATCGCGCCTAGCCCTTTCCGCAATGAGTGCATCGCCTCCATCCCTTTCAACGTCCGATATGCAGATATCCGGTTCTTAAACGCGCCTTTTGGCCCGAGGATCCGCTTCAGCCGACCATGGTCGCCTTCCAGGATGTTGTTGAGGTATTTCACCTGCCGGTGTTCCACTGTTGGCGGGCAGATTCCCTCTGACTTCAACTCGGCGATTGCCCTGGCTAGGGAGGGTGCTTTATCGGCGTTGATCACTCTGGGATACCCGGCTGACGCATTGGATCTGACGGCCTTGGCCAGGAAACACTTCGCTGCGGCCACGTTCCGATTCGAAGAGAGGTAAAAGCCCAAGGTCTGGCCACCGGCGGTGATCGCCCGATAGAGGTAGCACCACCTGCCGCCGACCCGAGAGTGCCAGGAAGTTTGTGTGTGAGGCTCTGATCTAGAAGGAGTTTCACCGATAATGACTACGGTGTTACCGAAGAAAAACCATGACCCGGCGAGGGTCAACGAGATCAGTGAGAAGCTGATGGAAAATCCTTAAGCTCGCCAGCTTGATCAGCGAGCTGTCGACGTCCACCGATGACGCCAGCGAGCTGGTCAAAGGCTTGCTACAGGCATCGATCAACGCTGGTCTACAGGCAGAGATGGATGCGCACTTGGGCTATAGCCACTGCGACCGCAAGACGAAAGCCCAGGTCGAAACCTCACAGGAGAATAACCACCGCAACGGGTCGTACAGCAAGACCGTCAATTCTGGATACGGCGCGGTGGAAGTAACTGTGCCCAGGGATCGTGCCGGCACGTTTACTCCCCGCATGGTGCCCAAGGGCGCACGCAGGCTCACAGAACTCGACGACATGATCGTCTCGCTCTACGCCGGCGGGATGACAGTGCGCGATATTTGCCATCATCTCGCGACCACCCTTGGGGTGAATATGAGCCCGGATACGATCAGCACCATTACCGACGCGGTCTTGGAAGAGGTCATGATCTGGCACAACCGCCAGTGAGATGAGTTCTACCCGGTGATCTTCCTCGACGCCCTACGCGTGAAAATTCGCGATGGCCACCGCGTGGTCAATAAGGCTTGCTACATGGCGGTTGGTGTCGACATAGACGGCATCAAGCACATCCTGGGATTGTGGATCGCTGATAATGAAGGCGCTGCATTGTGGGCATCGGTGTGCGCAGATCTGGCCAACCGCGGGGTCCAGGACGTGTTCATCGTGTGCTGCGACGGGCTTAAAAGGCCTGCCAGAAGCCGTGGAGGCAACCTGGCCGAATTCTGTGGTGCAGACCTGCATTGTGCACCTGATTCGGGCTGCGAACCGGTGGGTGTCTTATCAGGACCGCAAATCTGTCTCCCGCGCGCTGCGTGAGGTCTACACAGCCACTAACGAGGAGACACCGCACGTGCCAGCCTGGATGCTTTCGAGTCCAGTGAACTAGGTCAGAAATATCCGCAGTCGGTCAAAGTCTGGCGCGACGCGTGGGAGCGGTTCGTGCCGCTTTTTGCAGTTCCCGCCTGCGGCCAGGCGAGTGCTCTACACCACCAATTCGATCGAGTCACTCAACGCCCAACTGCGTAAAGCTACCCGTAACAGGGGCCAATTCCCGAACGATACCGCAGCGCTGAAGACGCTGTGGCTGATGATCTGCAATATCGAAGACAAGCGTGCTGCCCAGCGGGCGAAGAAAGCCAAGCGCAACATTGAGTGCAACGGCTATATTGAAGGAGCGAAAGCCACCGGGTGGAAACAAGCCATCAACCAACTAGCCGTGGCCTTTCCCGACCGATTCGCGGATTACTTGTAAACCAAGCCCCCGCACACAAAGAATCGGACACTCTCCCGTGGGACACAATTTACCAGCGAGCAGCTCTGGGAGGTGTGCCGCAATTTGGGCATTGCTCAATCCGTGGGGCGTACCGGAGTGTGTTTCGATAACGCGATGGCTGAGTCGTTCTGGTCGACGCTTAAGACCGAGTTCTACGACCGGAAGCGCTGGGCCACCCGCGATGCTGCGCGTCAGGCTGTGGCTTGCTGGATTGAAGTGGTCTACAACCGTCGACGTCGGCACTCCGCCCTCGGGATGGTCAGCCCCGTCGATTTCGAGAACCACACCAGCCTAACCACCAGCAGAAAAGAATTAGCTGCCTAACCACTAGGTAGCTCTACTACGTGTCCACGATTTGCGGGCAACCCTAACGCCCACACCGCGCACTAGGACGACACACCCCACACCACAGCTACACCACCGGCACAAAAGCCAGCCCCAACGACAATCCCACACAAGAATGGCGCACCAGAAAAGACATCGTCTGGGACAACGGCAAAGTCACCGTCCGCTACGCCGGCAAACTCTTCCACCTAGGCATCGGGCGCGCATTCAAGAAACAAAAAATCCTCATGGTCATCGCCGACAACCACATCACCACATCACTAGCTGCGACCGGAGAAATCATCACCGAGCACTACATCGACACAGCCCGCGACTACCAAAAGCCCTACTGGAAAAAAGGCGACCCACCCCTAGACCCAAAACACGAAAAACCGGCACCCCAGAACAAAAACGACTGAGATGCCGGTTTGTCAACGATGTCGCGACTGACCTGTCAAACATGTCGCGACTCATGACAATGGCGGAGGATGTGGGATTTGAACCCACGAGGGGCGTGAACCCCGCACGCGTTCCAGGCGTGTGACATAGGCCGCTAGTCGAATCCTCCGAGAAGAAACATTAGCAGCCGTGGCAATTAGAATGCCAATCGCCTGGTCAGACGTAATTTCTGGGCAATTATTGGGCTTCGGTGGGGCAGGGTGGCGCGCTTACCGTACTGCTGCCGCTTACCGATGCCGCCCGCAGCCTCCGTCTCGCTCCGAGAGACGCGTATTTGGCTAATGTGGCCCGCGGGCGTTAGAGTAAAGGCAGGATTCCGCGTGGCGTCCATCCTCTGAACTCCCCCAGGGCAGGAATGCAGCAAGGGTCAGGAGGCTCTGACGGGTGCGCGGGGTCCCTTTTTTATGCAGGGTGCGTTAGTATTGGTGGCTAAACGTCGCACCACACTACGGAAGGTAGACATACTAATGTCGCTTCTTACTCTGGAATCGTCCGCCTTGGCAGAACTTGCCGCGAAAGTCCGCGAAGAATACGCGGACCTGAAAGCAAAGGGTCTCAAGCTGGATCTGACCCGTGGCAAGCCGTCGAAGGCGCAGCTCGATCTCTCCAATGCGCTGTTGTCGCTGCCAGGTGAGGGAAACTACACTGATTCTGAAGGCGCTGACCTGCGCAACTACGGCAACCTGAAGGGCGTAAAGAAGCTGCGCGAGCTGTGGGGCGAGCTTACCAATATTGACCCGGAGCTCTTGCTGGCCGGCGATAGCTCCTCGCTCAACATCATGTTCGACCTCATTTCTTGGGCCTATACCTTCGGTACCAACGATTCGCCGCGCCCGTGGAGCGAGGAAGAAAACGTCAAGTGGATCTGCCCCGTGCCTGGCTATGACCGCCACTTCGCCATCACGGAACTCTTCGGCTTCGAGTTGGTGACGGTGCCGATGGAAGACGACGGCCCAGATGTCGAGGCCATCGCGAAGCTCACCCAAGACCCGCAGGTCAAGGGCATGTGGCTCATTCCCATGTTCTCCAACCCCACCGGCGTACTCATCTCGGAGGACAAGACCCGCCGCCTGGCGGAAATGGACACCGCGGCGCCCGACTTCCGCATTGTGTGGGATAACGCCTATGCCGTGCACACGCTGACAGACGAGTTTCCGGAAGTCTTGCCGGTGCTGGACATCGCCAAGCAGGGCGGGCACCCCAACCGCTTCTGGGCCATGTCCTCGAGCTCCAAGGTCACCTTCGCGGGCTCTGGCGTGAGCTTTTTCGGGTCCTCGGCAGAGAACCTCGACTGGTACTTGGAGCACGCGGGCATCCGCGGCATTGGGCCGAACAAGATTAACCAGTTCGCCCACGCCGAGTTCTTCGGGTCCGCGGACGGCGTGCGCGAGCTGATGCACCGCCACGCCGAGCTGTTGGCGCCGAAGTTTGCCGCCGCGCGCCGCATCCTGGATGAGCGCCTAGGTGAGTACGGCGTCGCGGAATGGACCGACCCGGAGGGCGGCTACTTCATCTCCATGGACGTCGTCGACGGCACCGCCACCCGCGTGTGGGAGCTGGCCAAGGACGCCGGCATCGTGCTCACCAAGGCGGGCGCGGCCTACCCGCACGGACGCGATGAGAATGACCGCAATATCCGCCTTGCGGTGTCGCTGCCGCCGCAGGAGGAAATCGAGGAAGCCATCGACGGCGTTGCCACCTGCGTGCTCCTGGCGGCCATCGAAAAGGCGGAGGGCTAAAATCAACGCCGATGAATCCGCCGTGTGGCTCAGCGAGGTCATCCCGGCCCCGCTGGAGTTCCGGTACGTCGACGGGCGCAGGCTGGGTTTAGCCACGCTTGCCGATGCCCAATCCCTCGCCCTCACCACCACCTTCAACGACGTCGATACCGGCCTGCGCAGCGATGCCGAAGGCCTAGATGTGCGCTGCGAACTCGTCACTGTGGCGCGCGTGGGCCAGCCCGAAGTCGCCGCCGCCGTGGGGGCTGCGGCCGCGAAGTTGGAGAAGGCGGGCGGCCTCTTGCCCGCGCAACCCGGTGTCTTGCTGCCGTCACTTTTGGATCTCCCCGGCGAGCAGACCGTGCACCACGGGCTGCTCATCGCCCCGTACCTCTGGGGCGGGCAGACGCCGCAATACCGCGAGGAGAACCGCCTGACGCTCGTGCTGCAGCTGGTCATGCTGATGGATGCGGAATATGCGTTTGGGGTGGAAGAGGGCGTCGGCAAGCTGCAGGAAGCCGTGGCCGAGCAGGGCATTGACCTGCTGGACTGGTCGCGCGAGGGTTAGCCGGTAAACTGGCTAACCGTGGCTTTATACCGGAAATACCGTCCAGCAACGTTTGCCGAGGTCGTGGGGCAAGAGCAGGTCACCACGCCGCTATCTGCCGCCCTCGACGCGGGGCGCATCAACCACGCCTACCTCTTTTCCGGCCCGCGCGGCTGCGGTAAGACGTCTTCGGCGCGGATTATGGCCCGCTCGCTCAACTGCGAGCACGGGCCCACCTCGACGCCGTGCGGCAAGTGCGATTCGTGTGTGTCGCTCGCGCCCGGCGGCCCGGGCAACCTGGACGTGACGGAGCTCGACGCTGCCTCGCACAATGGCGTGGAGGACATGCGCGAGCTGCGCGACCGCGCCTACTATGCGCCGGCGGAATCGCGCTACCGCATCTTCATTATCGACGAGGCGCATATGATTTCCCCGTCCGGCGCCAATGCGCTGCTCAAGGTGGTTGAAGAGCCGCCCGAGCACGTGATTTTCATCTTTGCGACGACGGAGCCGGAAAAGATCATCGGCACCATTCGCTCCCGTACGCACCACTATCCCTTCCGCCTGCTTACCCCGCCCGCGATGAAGGGGCTGCTGCAAAAGACCGTGGCTTCCGAGGGCGTGCAGGTTGAAGACGCCGTCTATCCCATGGTCATTGAGGCAGGCGGCGGTTCCCCGCGCGATACCTTGTCGCTACTGGACCAGCTTTTGGCTGGTGCGGGGCCCGATGGCCTGACCTATGACCTCGCGCGCCCGCTGCTGGGCGTTACGGACGTCACGCTTCTCGATGACACCATCGCCACCCTCGCCGAGAACGACAAGGCCGGCCTTTTCGCACAGATCGACAACGTCATCGAGGCCGGCCACGACCCGCGCCGGTTTGCGGTGGATCTGCTCGACCGTTTGCGCGACCTGATGATCCTGCAGGCCGTGCCGGGGGCTATCGATGCCGGCCTGGTTTCCGCGCCCACCGACCGCGCCGAGGTGCTCACCTCCCAAGCACAGCGTTTTTCCGGCCCCCAGCTGACCTATCTTGCCTCGACGGTCAATGACCGCATCAGCGATCTGACCGGGGCCACCTCGCCGCGCCTGTTGCTCGAGATCATGTGCGCCCACTTGCTCATTGGTACCTCGTCCAGCGTGGCACCGAGCGCGGCGCCGAGTGCCGCCCTTGGTGCGGCATCCGCAGCCCAGCCTGCCCAACCCAGCGGCGCCCCGCAATCCGCACAAGCCGGCCAGCCCAACCATGCTGGCCAAGGCGCACAGTCTGCACAATCGGGTCAGGCGGCACCTTCTGCGGGAAACGGGCCAGCCTTTTCGGGCGCCCAAGATCCGCAGTCGGCAGCGGCTGCCATCATCGCGCGGCGCCGTGCAAAGTCCCAGGCGCCGCAAAACCAGGCCGGGTCGAGCTCCGATGCACCGTCGGCACCGCAGCAACAACAAAACCAGACCGCCGCGGGCACCGGGGCACCGGCTCCGGCACCGGAATCGACATCACCGTCAGCACTGTCATCGCCGTCTCAGCCTGAGCAGACACCTGAGCAACCGGAGGCAACGGCGCAGCATTCGCGGGCCGGACATGAGGACGCAGCGCAGTCTGCGCAGGCCACCCCGGCTGAGCAATCGGCGCAGCCGGCAGGGGATGGGAATGAGGAGCGATCTGTCTCACGGCTTGCGCAACCGAGCGCAGAATATATGCAGCCGGGGCAGCAGTCCGCGGATTCGCAGTCTAGCGATGTGCCTGAAAAGGACGCTTCGGCTACCGAGGGAAGCGGCGACGTAAAAACTGACGTCGGCGCGGATCCATGGGGCCAGGAGCGCCAGGTTCCGCAGAATGCGCCAGCCCGCGGCAACGGCCAGGCGGAACCACTGGAGAAACCGGTGCCGGCGGCGACAGAGCAGTCGGAGGGGCAGCAACAAGCCCAGGCAGAACAACCGCAACAGCAAGGGGCATCGGCAAGCGGCGATGACGGTGACTTCGTGGAGGCAGTGAAGAGGAAATGGGTGGAGCTGAGGGGGAGCGTCGGCAAGCGGAATAAGGTCGCTGAAATCATGCTTGCCGAAGCCCGCGTGCTCGGATTCCGCGATAACACGCTGACGCTGGGGCATACCACAGGTGCGCTGGCAGAACGCATCAATGCGCCGGCGAATAATTCCGTCATCGTGGACGTGCTACGGGAAGAATTCCAACGCGATATTCAGGTCAACTGCGTGGTGGGCACGGACCCAAAGACCGCCGGGTTCGATGCGCCGCGGGCGCCGCAAAGCAAACCCGAATGGAACCCCAACGCGCCCGAACGCGAGCCGAGCGACGACAAGGAGGCAGAGAGTAAGCCCGGGTGGCGCTCGCGCATCGCCAAGGCAACCGAGGCGGCGAAGCAACGCGATGACGAAATTGCGCGCACGCCGCAATTTAGCAACGGGGTGCCGCTGCCGCCCGAGCCGGAGGGCCCCGCGGACGAACCGCCGCCGGAAGAACCGCCGGCCTATACCCGCGATGACGAAGAACGCGACATGGTCGAAGCCGCGCAGTCCGCAGGCGAAATGGACCACCGCAGCGCCACCGAGGTGGCGATGGAGCTCGTGGAAAAGGAACTAGGCGCACGCCGTGTTTAGGACTGTGGCACGGTAGACTCGGGCGGTAGCAAAGCTATTGAGAAAGGACGAAAGCTATGGCTGAACAAGATTCCACCCCACAACCCAACGACATGAACGACCTCATCGCGCAGGCAGCGCAGGTGCAGGCCGAGCTGCAGAAGGCGCAGGAAGAAATCCTGGCCACCAATGTTGAGGGAAGCGCGGGCAATGGCCTGGTTAAGGTGACCATGACCGGTGGCGCCGAGCTGGTAGACCTGCAGATTGATAAGTCCGTGGTTGACCCTGAGGACATCGATACGCTGCAGGACCTGGTGATGGGCGCGTTTAAGGATGCCCACGCCGCTGCGGGCAAGTTGGCACAGGAAAAGATTGGTCCCCTGTCGCAGGGCATGGGCGGCCAGGGTGGACCGTCGATGGATGACATGTTCGGCGGCTTCTAGCTGCGCGATATTCTACAAAGGCCGTTGCCCCGATGATGGGGTCGCGGCCTTGACGTAATTTTGGGAGTTGTGGTGTTTGAAGGACCTCTGCAGGACCTCATCGATGAGTTTTCGCGCCTGCCGGGCATCGGCCCGAAGTCGGCGCAGCGTATCGCGTTTCATGTGTTGCACATGGAACCGGAGGATATTGAGCGCCTGCAAAATGCCTTAGGCGGCGTGCGCGACGGCGTTACTTTCTGCCGCATTTGTTGCAATATTTCGCGCGAGGATGTCTGCCGGATTTGCATCAATTCGCAGCGCGACGCCTCCACCATTTGCGTCGTGGAGGAGCCGAAGGACATCCAGGTTATCGAGCGTACGGGTGAGTACGAGGGCCGCTACCACGTCCTCGGCGGTGCGTTGGACCCGCTGGCCAATGTTGGGCCGAAGGATTTGAATATTTCCACGCTCCTCCAGCGGCTGGGCGGGGTGCTGCCGGATAGGGAGTTGGCGGATTCCACGCCAGAGGCCCCGCTTTACGACGACACCCCCACCATCCGCGAGGTCATCCTCGCCACAGATCCGAATACGGAGGGCGAGGCCACCGCGGCATACCTGGTGCGGTTATTGCGGGATTTTCCCGATTTAAAGATCACTAGATTGGCCTCCGGCATGCCGCTCGGAGGCGATTTGGAGTTCGTGGACGAGCTCACCTTGTCCCGTGCGCTTTCGGGGCGCTTGACTATCTAGGTGTCCGCAGCACCGGCCCGGGACTTTTGGTTTCTTGGGGTTTAGGGCACGTTGGCGGTGGGCCCGCGTGGCGCGCGGCCAGTAAAGACTGGGGGAGGCGCATTCGGCTCCGGTGGCGAGGCCGAGTGCGGCCGTGCAGCGGAACCCGGAGGGTCTGATGACGGGGCGGGGCGGCCCGCGTGGCGCGGATGCGGCGGCAGCCAGGCGATGCGCCCGTTGATGCGCGCCATCCGCCCCCGCCCCGGAAGGCCGTTGATGGAATTGTGGTACGGGCACAAAAGGCACATATTCGCCGGGTGGGTGTGGCCACCGCGGGCGTATTCGAAGATGTGGTGGGCTTGGCATTCAGCGGCGGGGCGCCTGCAAGCGGGCCAGGCGCAGCGCGCGCCTTCGGCCTCGAGCATGCGGCGCTGCTTGGCGGAGGCGTGGCGGGCACGGTAGAGGTTGACGGGGCCTTCCGCGGGGTGGATGAGGGTAAAAAGCCCGGCGCCGGCGAGCGTGCGACGGAGGAGATCAGCGCCGGTGATGGTGGCACCGTTGGTCATGGCGAGGCGGACTTCTGAGCCCTCGCCGCGCAGGATTTTCAGGTAATCCGGCAGCTCGATGATGACATTGGTGGTCACGCTGGCCGGCGCGACGGCACGGGAGCCGGTGAGCCAGGCGAGGGGATTATCCTTCGCGGTGGCCCAGATATCGGCCATTTCGGCGGCGGGGCCGGTAAAGCTCAGCGTGGTTTTCTCGCCGTGCAGGATGCGGCGCCCGCCGTCTTCGCGCTCGGGCGGTGGGGCGATTTCGCGCAGCAGGCGTGTGGCGGCGCGGGACACTTCGGCGGTGGTCCCGGCGGTAGCGCACAGGGTTTCGCGGAAGCGCCAGCGCTCGGTGGGATTTTTCACTCGCTGGGAACGGCGGGCGATGAGCGCGAGCGTGGCCAGGCTGTGCTGGTTGCGGCGCGCGGCGGCAAGGGTGCGGCGTTGATAGCGCGAGTGGCTGGTGGGCGCGAGGAAAGCCTCGGCAGTGCGGCGCAGCTCGCGCGCGTGGTCCGCAGGCAGGGGCAGGTCAGCGGCGGCGTAGGCTTCTTCAATCAGGTCTACGCCGCGCTTGGCGATGTCCCCCAGCTGCTCCAATAACGTCATGCCCCGCAGCCTAGGGTTGGGGCCTGGGAGCTACAAGGCGGCCGCGCCCGGCCTGTGGATAACTTGGCTCAAATCGGCCCTTTTGGGTCGTGAGGGCCGAGAATTGGCGAAGTTATCCACAGGCTTAGCGCTGGGAGCGCGGTGGCTCGGCGGCGTTGAAGCGCTCGGTGCGCAGGCGGTCGACGGCGGGGATATCCAGCGGATCGAGATCGGCGAGCGGGACACCCATGGCTTGGGCGAGGAGCAGATCCGCGAGCTGCGGGTTGCGGGCCAGGGCGGGGCCGTGCATATAGGTGGCGATGACGCTGCCCTGCACGGCGCCTTCGTAGGTGCGTTGGGTGGAGCCGTCGGCGAGGTCTGCGGTGGCGGCTTGGTCGGCGTTGCCATTGCCGCGGGTGAGGGTTCCCAGCGGTTGGGCGGACGGGCCGAGGATGGTCGCGCCCAAGTGGTTTTCGAAGCCGGTGAGCGGCTCGGTGAGATCTGCGGTCACGCCGGCGCCGGTAGGGGTGGAAGATACCTCGCCGATGGCGCGGTCTTGCATGCCGGCGGTGGTGGCATCGATAAGCCCGACGCCATCGATAACCCGGCCGGAAGCGCGGAAGGACTCGCCCAGGACCTGCAAGCCGGCGCAAATGGCCAAGATGGGGCGGCCGGACGTGGCGGCGCGGGTTAGCCCGCCATCGGCAATGAGGTGTTCTGCGGCAAGAATCTGCGCGGTGTCTTCGCCGCCGCCGATGGTATAAATATCCAGCGTCTCGGGCACGGGTTCGCCAAGCCGGATGGGGTGAATTTCGGCGTCGAGGCCGCGCATGCGGGCGCGTTGGCGCAGCACGAGGGCGTTGCCGTCATCGCCGTAGGTACCGAGGACATCGGGAAGCACTAGGCCGATATTAAGCATTATTAGCCTCCTTGGACAGGGCCTTTTTCAGATCGCGGAAGGCGGTGTAATTGGCAAGGACCTCGATGCGGCCCTCGGGGCAGGCGGCGAGCGCATCCATGGGGTCTGGGATGAGCTGGTGGGTGATATCCGCGTAGACGAGGCGGACGGCAAGGTCGGTTCCGCGCTCGCCGGCGGCCTTGACGCTGAGCCCGTTAAAGCCCTCGAATTTTACGTCCCAGAGCCAGGACATGTCGATGCCATCGGCAACCTGCCCGTTCGTGGCGATGACCAGCCCATCGGCGCTGCGGTCCACCATGGACAGGGCCTCTTGCCAGCCGGCGGGGTTCTTGGCCAGCAGCAGGCGAATCTCGCGGCCCTTCCAGTGGATGGTGGAATACCGGCCGGCGACGTCATCGATGCTTTCTGCCGCGGCAATAGCGCGATCCAAGTCCACGCCGAAGCCCTCGACAGCCGCGGCGATGGCCTGCGCCGCGTTACCGCGGTTGGCACGGCCCGGCAGCGCCAGGTTCAGCGGGCGCTTTGCGGTGGGGGTAATAACGCCATGCTTGTCGATGCCCCACGTCGGCTGCGGGCGGCGGAACTCGCGGCCATCGGCAAGCGGCTTTACTGCGTACCAGTCATCCTCGGTGCGCACGACGTGGCCGCCGGTGCGCGGGCAGGTGACGGAATCGCCGAGCCAGCCGGCACCGGCAGAAACCCAGATGACGTTCTTGGCGTCGTAGGCAACCGAGGTCATGAGCACGTCATCGCAATTGGCGATGACCAACATGTCCGGGTGGGCCTCCACGGCGCCGCGGAGAGCGCGCTCGATCTTGTTGATCTCGCCGACGCGGTCGAGCTGATCGCGGGTGAGGTTGAGCAGCACAAGCGCCTGCGGGTTGAGGTTATCGGCGACGTGCGGCACGTGCAGCTCGTCGACCTCGAGGACGAGGTGTGAGGCGTCCTTGCCCGCCATGAGCGCGGAGATGATGCCGGCGTCCATGTTATCGCCGCCGTCATTGGTGGCGACCTGGTGTTCGGCGCGGACCGCGGCGGCGAGCATGCGGGTGGTGGTGGACTTGCCGTTGGTGCCGGTGACCAGCACGGCCGGGCGCCCGCCGCCCAGGTTGGTCATGATGGAGGGGTCAATGGCATTGGCGATAAGGCCGCCGATCATTCCGCCGGCGCCCCGGCCGGTGGCGCGGGAAGCGGTGGTGGCCAGCTTCGCGGCGGATGTCGCGGCGGTGGTGCGCAACTTCTTCAAGGCACCCGGGACTGAAAAACTCATGCCCTCTAGGGTAGCCGGG
The DNA here is from genome assembly GCF_040225815.1 of Corynebacterium sp. KPL2895. Classification (NCBI taxonomy): domain Bacteria; kingdom Bacillati; phylum Actinomycetota; class Actinomycetes; order Mycobacteriales; family Corynebacteriaceae; genus Corynebacterium; species Corynebacterium sp. KPL2895. The sequence goes on along the minus strand of NZ_JBEHFY010000020.1, from coordinate 29,969 downwards.
GAAGTGGGCTAGGCGTTGTTCTTGGGCGCCGAGCCGCCAGAATTTCGCCGCCCCCGGCCGCGCCCGCCGCGCCTACGCCGCCGTTTCTGGCTCTTGCTCTGGTTATTTCCGCCGCTCATCTGCGGGGGCTGGCGCCGCGCAGTGGTGGGGTCTTCGATGCGGGTGAGGGCATCGAGAAACGCGGCATCAGACATCAGCGGGATGCCCTTGCGCTGGGCGTGCATGGCCTTGCCCACGAGATCCGTGGTGACATTGCACACGACAAGCGATGCCTCGCGGGTGAGCTTTTCCGAATAGTTCAGCTCCTCGCGCATGAGGGCGGAGATAATCGTATCCGGGTCCTCTAGGATTTCGGGGGCCACGACAATTTCCATGCCGCGGCGCAGTTCCTTGCCGGGCTCGTATTTTCCGGGGTTGTGGTGCTGCACGGGGGCCTCGGCGGCATCGACGCGCACGTGCGAGCGTTGCAGGCCAAAGCGGTCGGCGCGGACATCGTCTGGGGCATAGCTGCGCACCGGGCCGCGCTGTTGGTGCTGGTAGAGCTGGATGAGCAGCTCCGTCTCCTCGCGCGAGGTCTCCTGCTCTGGACGCCGGGCGCGTTCCACCGTCGCCTTAGGATCAGCATCCAAGCCATTCTGCTTAGCGACGCCCCTCAGCCGCACATCATTCGACCGCACGCCCTGCGCATACGAGGTGGCCAAGGTATCGATGATGCGCACGGGCGCGGGCATGTGGCCCACCTTTTGGCGGCGGCGCTTGCCTTTATTGCGACCGCGGTTGCGCGCGCGGTTTTGACGTGCGGCGGTCATCATGGCGCGGCGGGCCTCGGCGACGATAAAGCCCCAGGTATAGGGGATATCGTGAACGACGAGGGTGCGGCCATCGATAAGCTTATCCAGCGATTTGAGGACTCTGCTAAAGGCAGGGGCCTGCTCAATATCCGCGACGGTCAGCCCGTGGAGGTGGTGTGGGCCAGCATCGATATCCGGCTTGAGCACGGCGTGGAAGCGCTGGCCAATATCGCCGGCGTTATCAAAGGCCACCGCATCAATGGTGACGATGCGCCCGGTCGACGGGTGGATGCCCGTGGTCTGCAGCGTGAGGGCTACGTAGGGGTGCTTGGTGACGGTCTCGGCCTTGTCCGGCTGCTTTTGCGGTGCGCTGTCCGCGCTGGATGCGGACGGAGCAGCTGAAGCAGCGGGGTCGGCTGGGGTTTTCGGTGTCGCCGGCCCGCCGGAGGGGCGGACGGCGCGGCGCGGCCGAGGCCGGCGCGGGCCTGGTTTGGCCATACCTGTGCTGTTGGGGACGCTGGTGCTGGATTCGCTTTGGGAGTTGGGGCCCGGCTTGCGCTGCTGTGCCGCAGCCTTGGTCTCCGGTTGGGCGGCGGAGTTGGCTGCGGAGTGAGGGGACGCCTGGGCGTGGGTCCTAGCCGCATGCTGGGACGCCATAGTCGCCGGCGAGGGAGCCTGCGGCGACTGTGGGGAGGGGCCAGGTGTGTTATTCATCAGCCTTAGTCTAGTATCCCGGAATTCCTGTGGCGGGACAGGGCGCGCCGGACCTTTTCGTTGCCTAATCCGGTTTAGTGGACACTAAACCGCGACGATGAATACGGTCACCAGCGCCACTACGGCGACCACGGCAATGGCCGTGACCCACCACCCAGTGCGGCGCGTGGGCTCCGGGGTGGCGGTGACGGCGCGAAAGCTGCTGGTTTCGAAGGTCTCGGTCGCCGCCTGCGTGGTCGGGGTGGCAACGGCCACGGAGTCTTCGTTGGAAGCGGGCAGCGGATCGCCGGCGTAGATGCTCAGCACGCGATCGTTGCCGCGCGGGGCGTGGTAGGCGTGGGCGAGGATGGGGGCATCGGCAAGCGGGGGCAGCGAGGGACCCGGGGACAGGGTGGTGAGGAATTTAGGGCCGAAGAAGACATCGACGGCGTCGGTGGAAGGCACCAGGTTGACTAGCACGTGCATCCGGGCCTGGGCCGGGATATCGAGATCTGCGGGGAGATCGGTGATATCGATGGGCGGGGCATAGCCGAGCATCGTATAGGGCCCGCCGGGCGGATTATTCGCCGGCAGGCAGAGCCCGGGGCGGGGAAGCAGGAGGGCGACGTGGCCATCGGCATGCGGCTGGGCTGTGGCGGCTGGGGTGAGACCGGCGCGGAAAAGGAGGTCGATCTCGGGGTATTCCGTGCGGTCCGCGGCGCTGATGGTGCCGATCTGGCCCTGTGCTTCCACGCTTAAACCGCCCTCCTGGCTGGGAGCCAGGGTGACGGTAAAATCCTCCGTGCCCTTCACCGATGCGCCGTGAATGGGCAAGGCCTGCACCGCGCCGAGGCCGCGGTGGGGGATGAGGTAGGTAGAAGAAGGCATAGTCGATCTTCTACCATGTCGGCCCGCGCCCGCGTTATGCCAACGCGCGGTTTACTGCGGAGGTAATCGCGTTGATGGAGGCGCGGGTCGTGGAAGCGGCGATGCCTGCGCCCCAGACCTTGTTCTGGTTGACGTCGGCGGCAATGTAGCAGGCGGCCTCGGCATCATCGCCGGCCGAGCGCGATTGCTGGGAGTAGTCGATGACATCGAAATCGATGCCCAAGGACTCCAGCGCATTGGCGTAGGCGGCAATGGGGCCGTTGCCGGTGCCGGTGACCTCGGATTCCTTGCCGTTATAAGTCACGGTGGCGGTCACGGTGGCATCGGTATCATCGGCGGAAATATTGTCGATCTCAAACGATTCCAGGTGCAACGGGGTGGTGCGGTCCAAGAATTCGGTGGCGAAGATGTCCCACATATTCTTGGAGTTGACCTCGCCGCCTTCGGTATCGGTGATTTCCTGCACGACGGTGGAAAACTCCGCCTGCATGGCGCGCGGCATATTGATGCCGTGGTCGGTCTTCATGATGTAGGCGACGCCGCCCTTGCCGGACTGGGAGTTGACGCGGATAACGGCCTGGTAATCGCGGCCCACGTCCTTCGGGTCGATGGGCAGGTAGGGCACCTCCCAGATGGCATCGCGCAGCTCTTCCCAGCTGACGTCGGTGGAATTGGCCTCCGGACGCACCGTTGCGGCCAGCGCGTCCAAGCCCTTATTGATGGCATCCTGGTGCGAGCCGGAGAACGCGGTAAAGACCAGTTCACCGCCGTAGGGGTGGCGCTCCGGGACACGCAGCTGGTTACAGTACTCCACGGTTTCGCGGATCTTGGGCAGATCGGTGAAATCGATCTGGGGGTCAACGCCCTGAGTGAGCATGTTCAGGCCCAAGGTCACCAGGTCCACGTTGCCGGTGCGCTCGCCATTGCCAAACAGGCAGCCCTCAATGCGGTCGGCGCCGGCCATATAGCCCAGCTCGGCGGCGGCAACGCCCTCGCCGCGGTCATTGTGGGGGTGCAGCGAAATCAAGATGGAATCGCGCCGGGCCAGGTTGCGGTCCATCCACTCGATGGAATCGGCGTAGACATTCGGCGAAATCATCTCCACCGTGGACGGCAGGTTGATGATCATTGGGTTCTCGGGGCTGGGATCCATGATGGCGACCACGTCATCGCAGACCTCGCGGGCGAAATCCAGCTCGGTGCCGGTAAAGGACTCGGGGGAGTATTCCCAGCGCCAGTTGGTATCGGGGTAGTCGGCGGCGATGGATTTGATGAGCTCGGCGGCATCGGTAGCCAGCTTCTTGATTGCCGGCTTGTCCTTGCGGAAGACCACGCGGCGCTGCAGCTTCGAGGTGGAGTTATAAAAGTGCACGATGACGTTCTTGGCGCCGGCGCAGGCCTCGAAGGTGCGGCGGATCAGGTGTTCGCGGGCTTGGACGAGGACCTGGATGGTCACGTCCTCTGGAATCTTATCGCCCTCGATGATTTCGCGGACGAAGTTGAAGTCCGTCTGGGAGGCGGACGGGAAGCCGACCTCGATTTCCTTGTAGCCCATCTGCACCAGCAGGTCGAACATGCGGTGCTTGCGCTCGGGGCTCATGGGATCGATCAGTGCCTGGTTGCCGTCGCGCAGGTCCACGGCGCACCACTGCGGGGCGTGGGTGATCTTCTTTCCCGGCCAGGTGCGGTCCGGCAGGTCGATGTCCTCGACCTCTACGGCGAAGGGTTGGTAGCGCTCGAAGGGCATGGAGGAGCCGCGCTGCTTATTCCACGCAGGCTGTCCCTCGCGGGGAGGGCCTGCAGGGGTGGTGATTTCGCGGGGTGCGCTAATGAAGGAATCGTTGGGAGACATGGGGGTGCGGTGTCCTTAATGTGTTTGGTGTCGGGAAGTGCGACGGCCAGCTGGGCTAAGGATTGCCAGACTCCGCGACGGGGCGCTGGCCGTAGGTTTAGGCCGAAATCCCGCCGCGGCAGATAAGGAGTAGGTCGTTCCGCAATGTCATACCGGTCACACTACAGAGGATCTCACGGTGTGGCAACATATTTCATTCAGCGGGACGCGCGGGCCCGTGGCGTACCATACTGATGTGCCTACTGTTCCTACCACCCGCCGCCCCGCAGCCGCGCCCGCGCTGCGCTGCTGGTTTTATGCTGCACTAGTGGCGGTTGCGGGAACGGCGATTCGCCTCAGCGTGCTCGCGGCGCTGGCCGCGGCGCAGGGCGATTCCCTCTGGGGGCTGCTGAATAAATGGGACGCCAACTACTACGTGGATATCGCCCGCGCGGGCTATGCCCCGGCGGATGAAACGACCCTTGCGTTCTTTCCCGGCTTCCCGCTGGTGGTGCGGGCAGTTAGCAACCTGCTGGGCACGGACGTTGCAGGCACGGCGATGGTCCTCAACCTCTTTTTCACCATCGCCTTGGCAGCGGGCGTCATGGCGCTGGCTAGGCAGATGGGGCTGGGGGTGCGCGGCCAGGTGCTCGGCGCGACGGTGGTCACCAGCGCGCCCATGAGCATCGTTTTTGCCATGCCCTATACGGAGGCGCTCTTCGGCGCGCTCGCGATCTGGGCCGTGGTGATGTTGCATGATCAGCGCTGGATCGCGGCCGGGGTGCTGATCTTTCTTGCCTCTTTCGTCCGCCTCACCGTGGTAGATCTCATCGTGGTCTTCGCGCTCATGGTGCTCTGCAAGGCGCGGCGCACCTGGTGGGCTTGGCTGAGCGTGGCGGTATCGGCGCTGCCCTTAGCTGGCTATATCTGGTGGGCCAATCGCCATTTACCCGGCGCCGGCGGCTACTTTGGCCTGCAGGAAAAGCACTGGAATTCCGGTTTCGATGGTGGCCGGGCGACGGTGTCCTGGGTAGCAGAGACGCTGTCTAGCGCCACGAATGGTGGGTATTTGCTCAGCGCCGCAGTCATCATCGCCGCCCCCATCTGCCTGCTGCTGGCCTGGGGGCGCCTGCCGCTGCCAGCCTGGCTCTTTGCCGCGGTGCTGATGGCCAATGTGCTGCTTTCCGATGGCATCATGCACTCCCGCCCCCGCCTCTTACTGCCCGCAGCGGTGGTATTGGTGCCGTGGGTGGGCAAGAAGGGGGCATCGGCAAGCGTGGGTGCCTGGGTGCTCTTCGGAGCCTGGTTTTCGGCCTATATGCTGACCGTATTCGAGTGGGCGATCTAGCTGCGCTGGCTGACCGGGTTGCGGGACAAAATGATGGTCGCGGCAATCATGACGCCGAGCGCGGCCACCATGACGAGCCAGCCGGCGGTGGAATCAATGAGGAACTTTTCGCCCAAGACCATATAGCCCAGGCCGAAGGCGACGATGGGCTCGAAGATGGTCATGGCCGGCAGCGACTGCGCCAGCGGGCCGGCGTTAAAGGAGTATTGCTGCACTACGGTGCCGGTCAGGGCGAGGCCGATGAGGCCGTAGAACTGCCAGCTGCCCACCAGGACGCTCAAGCCTTCGTGGGTGAAGATATCGACCACGGCCTTGGAAAGCAGGGCGACGAAACCGTAGATGACGCCGCAGGCCGTGCCCAGGGCGAGCGGGCGCTGCTCGCGGAATTTATGGCCGGCCACGCCCAACGCGACCAGGGTGGCCAGGCCCAATAGCAGGGCGGGCCACCACTGGCTCCACTCCGGCCGGGGATTGCCGGCAACGGGGCGGCCGTAGACCACCATCACGCCGACCGCCACCGTGAGCGCAATGGACCAGAACGTCTCGTGCACGGGCATGGGGCGCTTGGCATACCAGGCCGAAAGCGGCAGGGTAAACATGAGCGAGAGGACCAAAATGGGCTGGACTACCAGCAAGGTACCAAAGCCCAGGGCGACGACCTGGAGGCCATAGGCGAGGATGGCTGCGCCAGTGCCGACCCACCACAGTGGGTTGGTCATAGCGGAGCGCATGACTGAATCGTCTGCTTCAAGGGCGATGCGGTGGCGAACGACCGTGCCCCAAGCAACCGTAAGCGCGGAGGCGAGCGCGAAGAATACGGCGAGGAGGTTGCTTAACACCCGCTCAACGCTAGTAAAAAAGTGACGGAGATGCATTTTGCTTATCGATGCCGCCCCCGGCCCGGCGCCTAGCGCGCGCACGGGGGTGTATGTGAATAAAATAAAAGTATTGTCTCGGAATTATGATGAGGTGTAGCGCCTTGCGGGGTAGCATAGGAATTTGACTAGTGTCCGACAGGTATTTCTGTGGCGCGTCTGCGCGCAGGGGTGCCTTTTAAAACGAAAGGTGGCAACCACACCGTGGCCCTGATCGTTCAAAAATACGGCGGCTCCTCCCTCGAATCCGCAGATCGCATCCGCGCGGTAGCGGAGCGGATTGTGGCCACTAAAAAGCAGGGCAATGATGTCGTCGTGGTGTGCTCCGCTATGGGGGATACCACCGATGAGCTTCTTGACCTTGCAGCGCAAGTCAATCCCGTTCCCCCGCAGCGCGAAATGGATATGCTCCTTACCGCCGGCGAGCGCATCTCCAATGCGCTAGTGGCCATGGCGGTGGAGTCCCTGGGCGCGAAGGCCCAGTCTTTTACCGGCTCCCAGGCGGGCGTGCTGACGACCGAGCGCCACGGCAATGCGCGCATCGTTGACGTCACCCCCGGCCGCCTGACCGAGGCCTTAGAGGATGGACAGATCTGCATCGTCGCCGGATTCCAGGGCGTGAATAAGGACTCGCGCGATGTGACCACGCTGGGCCGCGGCGGGTCCGATACCACCGCGGTCGCCCTGGCGGCGGCGCTCAAGGCGGATGTGTGCGAAATCTACTCCGATGTCGATGGCGTCTATACCGCCGATCCGCGCATTGTTCCGGATGCGCAAAAGCTAGAAAAGCTCTCTTTTGAAGAGATGCTGGAAATGGCCGCCGTAGGATCCAAGATTCTGGTCCTGCGCAGCGTGGAATACGCCCGCGCTTTCAATGTTCCGTTGCGAGTTCGCTCGTCTTATTCAAATGACCCCGGCACGTTGGTGACCGGCTCGATGGAGGATATCCCCGTGGAAGAAGCAGTACTTACTGGTGTAGCAACTGATAAATCCGAGGCGAAGGTAACCGTGCTGGGCATCCCAGATCGCCCGGGCGAGGCCGCGAAGCTTTTCCGCGTCATCGCCGATGCGGAGATCAATATCGATATGGTGCTGCAAAACGTCTCCTCCCTGGAGGATGGCACCACCGACATCACCTTCACCTGCCCGCGCGCCGATGGCCCCCGCGCGATGGAGCTATTGAGCAAGCTGCAGTCTGAGGGCGGCTGGTCCAATGTGCTTTACGATGACCAGGTGGGCAAGGTCTCCCTCGTCGGCGCCGGCATGAAGTCCCACCCCGGCGTGACGGCGGACTTTACCGAGGCCCTGCGCGATGTGGGAGTGAATATGGAGCTTATTTCCACCTCCGAAATCCGCATCTCCATGCTGACGCGCGAGGCAGACCTGGAAAAGGCGGCGCGCGCCCTGCACGATAAGTTCCAGCTCGGCGGCGAGGAAGAAGCCACCGTCTATGCTGGAACCGGACGATAAACCAGAGCACTACAGAGCAGTAAAAAGGAAGACAATGACTACCGTTGCAGTCGTCGGCGCCACCGGCCAGGTCGGCCGCGTGATGCGCTCCATTTTGGAAGAACGTAATTTCCCGGCGGATAAGGTGCGCTTTTTCGCCTCTGCCCGTTCCGCAGGCACCGAGCTGGAATTCCGCGGCGAGCAGATTGAAGTGGAGGACTTGGCCGAGGTCACCGAAGAATCCGTTGCCGATGTCGATATCGCGGTATTTTCCGCGGGCGGTTCCACCTCTGAGAAGTGGGCCCCGGTCTTTGCCGCCGCGGGCGCTACCGTGGTGGATAATTCTTCGGCCTACCGCAAGGACCCGGAGGTCCCGCTCGTGGTATCTGAGGTAAACCCTGAGGAGGCGAAGAACCCGCCGAAGGGCATTATCGCCAATCCGAACTGCACCACCATGGCCGCCATGCCGGTGCTGAAGGTTCTGCACGATGCCGCCGGCCTCAACAAGCTGCACGTATCGTCCTATCAGGCGGTATCCGGTTCCGGCCTGGCGGGCGTGCAGACGCTGGCCGCGCAGGTCTACAGCGTGGGCGATCACAACGTGAACCTAGTCCACGATGGTTCTGCCCTCGATGATGAGGACCTGGGACCTTTCGTCGCGCCCATTGCCTATAACGCGCTGCCCTTTGCCGGTAACCTCGTCGATGACGGCAGCAACGAGACCAACGAAGAACAGAAGCTGCGCAATGAATCCCGCAAGATTCTCGGCCTGCCGGACCTCAAGGTTGCCGGCACCTGCGTGCGCATTCCCGTCTTTACCGGTCACACCCTGACCATCCACGCGGAGTTCGACAAGCCCATCACCCCCGAGCAGGCCACCGAGCTTCTAAGCGATGCCCCAGGCGTGACGGTTGCCGATGTCCCCACCCCCCTCGCCGCCGCCGGCAAGGACGATTCCTTGGTCGGGCGCATCCGCCAGGATCAGACGGTAGATGACAATAAGGGCCTCGTCCTCGTCGTCTCTGGCGATAACCTGCGCAAGGGCGCTGCGCTCAACACCATCCAGATCGCAGAACTTTTGGTATAGCCGCGAAGCCTTGCCCGGCGCATAAAAATTCGGCTCCTCGTTCCTGTAATGGGAAGCGAGGAGCCGAATTGCGTGTGGCTTCTAAAGCTTAAGCCTTAGTCTTCGTCTTTCTTGCCAAAGTCCAAGTCACTATCAACGGAAGGTACTTCCGGCTTCGTGTGCTGGACGTAGGTGACGGAAGGCGCGGGCTCTGAACGGTCGTAGTCGAGTTCATCGTCCTCTTCGAGCTCCTCGTGGATATCCTCGGCGAGGTGATCGATGAATTCTTGCGTGTGCATATTGGAGGCCGCGGCTAGCATGCGCAGCTCGCGCTCGTTCTTCTTGGTAAAGCGCTCGCGCGGGTCCAGCTTGCGGGCGACGAGATCGTGGGCGCGCATGCGGCGATCGGATTCATCGGCAAGCATGCCGCGGTTTTTAATGCGGTTATAAACCATCACGACAATCATCAGCAGGCCGAGGTAACCCAGGATGGGGTAGACGTTGCTGACCAAGGACTGGAAGCCGATGAAGGACAGGATGAAGCCGATGATGCAGGATGCGGCGTATACGGGGTAGAAGCGCTGTGGGTTATTGCGGGTCAGGCGCTTGCCCAGGGCGTAGAACATACCGATGGCAGTGTTAAAGACCATGCCGTAGATAACGAAGGTCATCAAGATGCCGAGAACCGGGTGGATGCCCGTAATCAGCTTCAGTACCGGCATGTCCTCGCCGTTGACGTCCTTAGCCTCGAAGAAGAGGGCGAAGACGAGCAGGGCCAGCAAGATGAGGTAAAGGAAACCACCGATGAGGCCGCCGATGCCCACGGCGCGGTTATCTAGGAAGTTACCGCCGATGACGATGGACATGGATACGGCCGTCATGACGTTCAGGCCGGTGTAGTTCAGCGCAGAAAGCCACCAGTTAGGCAGCGAGGTATTGACGTTATCGATGGCCCAGGTATTCAGGGACGCGAAGTCCACATCGGCCGTAAGGATGGTGTAGCCAGTGGCCAGCACCACGAAGATGATGATGAACGGGGTGATGGTACCGATGACGCGGGTAACGCGGTCCACGTCCATAAGGCCCACCAGCAGCACGAGGATCAGCATGACGGTGCCGCCGACCCACACGGGGATGCTGGGGAATTGCTGGTTGATATTGGAGCCACCACCGGCGAACATGACGAAGCCGATGGAAAACAGCGTAATCAGCGTGGACCAGTCCAATATCTTGGCGGTGACTGGTGAAGCGATCTTGTTGTAGACAGCGGTGTGCTCCACCGCCTGGAAATAGGAGCCCAGCTGCAGGATGGACACGCCGGTGACCATCATGAGGGCGGCGGCGAGGGCGATGCCCCACAGGCCCCATTCACCGAAAGCTACGAAGTACTGCATGGCTTCTTGGCCCGAGGCAAAGCCTGCGCCCACCACGACGCCAATAAACGCCATGGAGATTCCGATTGCGCGTTTAATCATGAGGGGAGAAACTCTCTTACTCACACTCGCCGGGCCCGGCTTTGGGAACGCGCGGGCCCGGATCGACGGTCGATTTATCACGTGTGTGTATCTAATAGAATCACATTTCACCCGTGACTTCACAGCTGAAATCGTGTCACTTTAGTATTTTTCTACCCCGCCCTAGGCCCGCAGGATCCCGCTGCACTGCCCTAAGTACCTGCACGTTGTTAAGTATTAGGGCGAAAGTATGCGTCCAAGCGCTCGAACATTCGGGGGTATTAATTTGCGCCCTCGATGAGGTCCTTGCGGGCGCGCGCCACGCGGGAGCGGATGGTGCCAACGCGCACCCCGGCGATCTTGGCCGCTTCCTCATAGGTATAGCCCAGTACCTGGGTGAGGATGAGGGCTTCGCGGCGGTCGGCTGGCAGGGCATCGATAAGCGCACGGGCATCGATCCAATCGCTCCAGGAACCGGAGTTTTCCGCGGCGGAGCTCATGGCGTCCTCGTATTGCGTGGCGGATTTGCGGGGCCGGGCCATATCGTGGCGGATATTATCCACCCACACGCGCCGGGCCAGCGAGAGCAGCCAGGTGCGCGCGGAAGAGCGGGCGGCAAAGCGTGGCAGGGCGCTGATGACGCGCAGGTAGGTCTCCTGGGTGAGGTCGTCGGCGATTTCGGGGCCACCCAGGTGGGCGAGGAGGCGCCAGACATCATCCTGGGTGGCCTTGATGAACTCCGTAAGCGCTGCTCGGTCGCCGCGCCCAGCCCGGAGGGCGAGCTCGGTGACGCGGGCGTCGTCTGCTGCGGAGTGGTGTGTCACCTGAATGAATCTACCAGTAGCTCCTGCATTTCTTATCCAAGGTTGCGGTGGCTGGGGCAAAAGCAAGCGGCTTATGCGCGGAAAAGGTAGCGCAGCGCCGTTATACGTAGTAAGCTATGGGTTGTCCGTGATTGATAATTGACCCCAAATTATCGACTGATTGCCAGGAGGCAAAGACATACCATGACTGATTCCACCGCTGATGACATCTTGAACAAGGGACAGCGTCCCGCAGGCAAGGGCACCACGACCCGCCCTTCCGGCCAGCCCGTTCCTTCTGAGAATACGTCCGTGACCGCCGGACCCCAGGGTCCGGTCGCGCTTAACGATATTCACCTCATTGAAAAGCTCGCCCACTTCAACCGCGAGCGCGTGCCCGAGCGTACCCCGCACGCCAAGGGCCACGGCGCCTACGGTGAGCTGCACATCACCGAAGATGTGTCCGCCTACACCAAGGCTAAGGTCTTCCAGAAGGGCACCGTCACCCCGATGATGGGCCGTTTTTCCACCGTTGCCGGCGAGCAGGGCTCCCCGGATACCTGGCGCGATGTGCACGGCTTTGCCCTCCGCTTCTACACCGAAGACGGCAACTTCGACATCGTGGGCAATAACACCCCGGTATTCTTCCTGCGCGATGGCATGAAGTTCCCGGACTTCATCCACTCCCAAAAGCGCCTGGGTTCCAATGGCCTGCGCGATGCCGATATGCAGTGGGATTTCTGGACCCGCAACCCGGAATCCGCCCACCAGGTGACCTACCTGATGGGTGACCGCGGCACCCCGAAGACCACCCGCCACCAAAATGGCTACGGTTCCCACACCTTCCAGTGGGTCAACGAAGACGGCGAGGCATTCTGGGTGAAATACCACTTCATCTCCCGCCAGGGCGTAGAGAATTTCACCGATGAAGAGGCCACCGTAGAAGCCGGCCAGAACCCGGATAGCCACCGCGCGGATCTCTACAACGCCATCGAAGAGGGCAACTACCCCATCTGGGATGTCAAGGTGCAGATCATGCCGCTTGCTGAGGCTGAAGATTACCGCTTCAACCCCTTCGATCTGACCAAGGTCTGGTCCAAGAAGGACTACCCGCTGCACGATGTGGGCTACTTCGAGCTCAACCGCAACCCGCGCAACTTCTTTGCCCAGATCGAGCAGGTTGCACTCGATCCCTCCAATATCGTGCCGGGTGTTGGCCTATCTCCGGATAAGATGCTTCAGGCCCGCGTCTTTGCCTATGCAGATCAGCAGCGCTATCGCATCGGGCCGAACTACAAGCACTTGCCGGTCAACCAGCCTCGTAATGCGGAGAAGGTCAATACCTACGAGCACGAGGGTCCAATGCAGTACTTCTACAATGCACCAGAGGATCCGGTGTACTCGCCCAACCGCCATGCGAAGGGCACGGGCGTGCTTGATGATGCCTCCGTCAACAACCGCGAGGACCTAGAGACCACCACTGCGGCGGACCTCTACGTGAACCCGGATTCCCACGGTCAGGACTTGGTCCGCGCGCCGTACGTACGCCATGCGGAAGACGATGACTTCGTCCAAGCGCGCGACCTGTACGAAAACGTCTACGACGACGGCGCCAAGGAGCGCTTGGTCACCAATATCACCAACGCGATGGCCGGCGTGTCCGAGGAAACCGAAGAGCGCGTTTACCAGTACTGGACCAACGTCCACCCGGATCTGGGCCAGCGCGTGCGCGAGGTCTTTGCCGAAAAGAAGTAGCCCGCCACTGCGGTTGTACTGCTTCTTAGAGGCATAAAATACAGGCCGCCTTCGACCAACCCCACGTCCTCAACCCACAGCGAGTTGCTGTGAGTTGGGTGCAGCGGAGACAGTTGGTCGAAGGCGGCCTGTACGTTAGGCGGTATTAATCGCAGCGGCGCATATTGTCTGAGACAAAGCTAGGAGCGCCCTGCTTGATCCATTTGTCCACGTCATAACACGGTTCGCTCATTCCAGAAGTAGCTACACCGATTGGCTCAATATTTGTCCACTCGCCTTCGCTAAATCGCGCCCATACGGTCCAATCTGTTTGGTCTTTGCCAAAGTGAGCCCAGGCACCGTCACAATCTATAACCACAATGTTGTCCATTTTGGGGACAATGGGAGCAAAGGACGCGGGGGAGCAATCGCCCTTGGCCTGCGTGGTGGTTGTGGTGACCGTGACTTCCTTTGGAGTGGGTTGTTGTGCCTGCGTCTTTTTGGGTGAGGTCGCAGGGGCATCGGTTGTAGTGGCTGCCGTGCCTTCCGCGGAGCTTGCAGATCCGGAACTGGATTGCGCCACGGCATCAGAAAACTGGGGCTCACTGGGGTGGGCGGAGGTATCGGCATCATCGGCGCAGGACACCAATGCCATGCACAGCGGAAACGCGGCCGCGCACGCTAGCGTGCGGGAGAACGGGGGTTTCAGGGGGATAGGCATGTCTTAATAGTAGATTCTCTTTGTTATGCGTGGGGATCGGCGCGCCTGCGGAAAGGGAATGACCTGCAGCGATAGGTTACTAGCATGACCAAACGCCTTGCCTCGACCGCGCCCACCGCGTCCGCGAGCTCTTCGCGGTGGCGCAACTTCTTCCTGCTCGTATTGCTCGCCGTACCGCTTATCGTTGGTACCGCAGTGGCGGCCTGGGCGCAGTGGGAACCGGCGCATGCGTGGTCGAGCGCCGCGCAGCCTTATGGCGCACCACAGGCGAATTCGGCATCGCCGGAGCTTAAGGAAGCCGCCGAGGCCGCCAGCCGCGCCCAAGCGCAGGCCAGCATCCTGAAATCCGGCGCGGATCGCTTGAACAAGGGTACTAGTGAGCTGGATAAGGGTGCCGGGGAATTAGGCGAGGGCGTCGAAAAGCTCGCCGGCGGCTCGCAAGAGCTGGTCTCGGGCCTTAACCAGCTGCAGTCCGGGACCAATACCCTCGGCGGAGGGGCGACGGAACTGGCAAATACCGTCGGCGGGGCCGTCGACCAGGTCGTGGGCCTGGGGGCCGTCCAAGGCCAAATCTTGGAAGCCATCGATGGTACGGTGCGCGACCTGGAGGGAAATGATTCCAAGGAAGCGAAACAAGTCCGCTCCCAGCTGGGAGATCTGCGCAAGCAGGTGGAAAACTTCCGCCTCGATGAATCCCTGACCGGGGAGTTGAAAAAGCTGAAGGATGGCTCGCGCGATCTCTCCAATCAGCTGGCGGTAAGCGGTTATGCCTATCACGATGGCATCAACCAGGCTGTGGCAGGCGCGCAGCAGCTCAACCAGTCCATCGCGGAGCTCAATAGCCGCGTGGATGAGGCGCTCGATGGGGTGGGCCAGCTTGACGATGGCGCCGGCAAGCTCACCGGCATGGCCGAACAAAACCAATCGAACCTGGGGGAGGTGCAGCGCGCCCTGCCTCCCGCGCACGTGGCTGCAGAGGAAGATGCGCGCCAGCTGAGCCCGGTCATCGCCATGCTCATTTCCGCGCTCGTCCTCTTGGCTGGATCCGCGGCCGGGGTGGCGTGGAAATTGGGATTCCGCCCGTGGCTGATGGTTCTCGGCGGATCGCTGGCAGCGGTGGCCATCGGGGAGATCCTGCTCTTCGTCTTGTCCATCGGCCTTACCCCCATCGCCGCCGTGGCCGCCGGAGGAGCCCTGTTCTTGGGTGCCCTGTCCTCCGCGCTTATCGTGCGTGGCTTGCTCGAACTGTGTGGCATGACCGTGGGATCGATCCTCGCCGCGATCTTTGGCATTGGGCAGACCGCGTTGGTGGGGTGGCTGTGGAAATCCGCGGCCATCGCCGGGGTGGATAAGGTATGGCAGGTAGTAGCTAACCTTTTGCCGCTCAACTGGACAACGGCCGCCGTCACCGTGGCGGGCAACGATGGTGAGGCAGTGGTGCTGTGGACCGGCCTTGCCGTTTTGGGCGCTATCACTCTTGTAGGTCTGAGTGCAGTGAAATGGCTCGTGCCTGCCAGGGAGAACCCAAAAACAGCCGCTAAAGTCTGAAATTTAATACTTAAATGGCCAAAAGCTTGTATAAAGCTGGCAATGGTTTGCCAGCGCTATGGCTGGAATACGAGGAGTGTTATTCTTACTAGTGCTCACACCGCCTACTTAGGGGGTAGGCGAACGGCTTGCGCCGTTGTGAGTGATAGGGAATAGGGGCGACGCGGTGCTGTAGGGGCGCCGCGTCGTTTCCCGTTTTTACCCAAAGGTATATATTCACGGCGGGCCAGGGTTGATAAATGCGGCCCACGGCAGGAATGTGCGCTACCACACAGCAATGTTTAGCATTAGCCATACGTCTTTTGGCTAATGGCGTGCGCCATGCGGGCGCCAGTGACTTTTAAAGGAGCGCAATGCAGACCTCCCTAGGGCTGACCCTGATGGGACTGGCCATCATCTTTGTGACGGTGGGAATCCTCATCCGTGGCCGCGTTAATCCCATTATTCCCATGACCTTGGTGCCCGTCATCGGCGCTGTGATAGCCGGTTTTGGGGTAGAAGATATCGCGGATTTCTTTGGCGAAGGCTTAAGTTCTGTCATCAACGTCGTGGTGATGTTCATCTTCGCCATCATTTTCTTCGGCATTTTGCAGGATGTGGGGCTTTTTACCCCGGTGATCCGCAGCCTCATCAAGGCGACCCGTGGCAATGTCATGGCCGTGACTATAGGCACGGCCGCCATCGGCATCGTGGCGCACCTCGATGGATCGGGTTCCACGACCTTCCTTATTACGATTCCCGCATTGCTGCCGCTGTACCGGGCGCTGCACATGTCGCGTTATGTGCTGATTACCATCGTGGCCCTAGCCGCTTCGGTGATGAATATGGTCCCGTGGGGCGGACCACTGGGGCGTGCCGGTGCGGTGGTTGAGCAAGACCCGAACGATATCTGGCTGCACTTATTGCCCATCCAAGGTGTGGCAGTGGTCCTGATCTTCGCCATTGCCGCCCTGTTGGGATGGCGCGAAAAGAGCCGCTTAGCCAAGCTGCAGGAAAGCGGCGAGATTAAGGGCACCATCTCAGTGGACGTGAATTCCTTGGCGGATGATTTTTCCGCCAAGCAGGCTGAGGAACAACAAAAACTCGGGTTCAGGTACCGGAAATCCCGGTGGGTTACTATCGCGAATATCGTCGTTGCCTTCGCCGTGCTCGCCGCCCTGCTTTCGGGCTTGCTGCCACCGGCACCCGCGTTCCTTATTGCTACCACCATTGCCTTGGTAGTGAACTTCGACGGCGCGATGGAGCAGGGCGATGCCTTGCGGCGTCACGCCCCCAACGCCTTGTCCATGGCCGGAGTGATCATTGCAGCCGCGATGTTTTTGGGCGTGCTCAATGAGACCAAGATGCTAGAAGAAATCGCGCTGAGCCTGGTGAATATTCTCCCGGAAGGAGTGGCGCCGTATCTGCACGTCATCGTGGGATTCTTTGGGGTTCCGCTAGATCTGTTGACCTCCACGGATGCGTATTACTTCTCGGTACTGCCCATCGTCCAGGGCACGGTGGAGTCCTTCGGCGTCAGCGGTATGGGCGCTGCGAGCGCTCTCATTATCGGCAACGTGGTGGGAACCTTCGTCTCCCCATTTTCGCCAGCACTGTGGCTGGCGCTGGGACTGGCGGACGGTCAGATGGGCAAGTACCTCAAGATAGCCTTCCCCATCGCATGGGTATTTTCCATCATCCTCGTCGCCATCGTCTTCTTTACCGGAATGCTGGCCTAAGCGGGCTCTGGAATCCAGGGCCTTGTAGGCATGGAAAAAGCCCGCAGTTTCCTGCGGGCTACTGTCGGGATAACAGGATTTGAACCTGCGACCTCTTCGTCCCGAACGAAGCGCGCTACCAACCTGCGCCATATCCCGGTCTACTGCTTAAAAGCAGTACTGAAATACTTTAACGCACGGTGAATGCGATCGGCAAAACGGCAGGTCTAGTCCACCTCAGTGATCCTCAGCAGGGTGGCCGAGGGGCGGCAGAATAAACGCACCGGGGCGAATTTGGACGTGCCCAAGCCATTGGAGACGTGCATCTTCATAGGGCCGAAATCATGCAGGCCCTGTGCGCGCGGGCGGTCGATGCCGCAATTGGTCACGATGGCGCGCGAACCGGGCAGGCACACCTGCCCACCGTGGGTATGGCCGGAAAGGGAGAGCTGGTAACCATCGGCGGCGAACTTTTCGAGCACGCGCGGCTCGGGGGCGTGGAGCAGGGCAAGCGATAGATCGGCATCCTCGTGGGGTGGGCCGGCGATTTCGGAATAATCGTCCAAGTCGTGGTGCGGATCGTCCACTCCGGCCACGGCAAGGCGAACATTGCCCACCTTGAACTCGTGACGTGCCTGGTTGCCGTCGTACCAACCGTGCTCCACGAAGGCCGCGCGCATGCCGCGCCAAGGAAGGTCAACGTAGGAGGGCTCGCGCTTTTTACCCAGTAGGTATTTGAAGGGGTTGACCGGGCGCGGCGCCCAATAATCATTGGTGCCAAACACGAAGACGCCGGGCCGGGCGAGCAGCGGGCCGAGCGCGCGCAGGGTATCGGGCACGGCCTGCTTATCGGAGAGGTTGTCGCCGGTATTGACCACGAGGTCTGGCTCCAGCGCATCGAGGGCGGAGACCCAATCGATCTTGGTCTGCTGTCCCGGGATCATGTGCAGGTCAGAAATGTGCAGCAGGCGGAACTCTTCTTCGCCGCGCAGGGTGCCCTTGGGAAGGAGTGGAAGGGTAAATTCCTTGAGCTCGAATTTCGTGAGCTCGCTAAAGCCCCAAGCAGCAACACCTAGGCCTGCGGCGACGCCGCCAAGAATCCGTTGAAGTTTCACAGCTTCTACACTACCTGCCTTAAATGGACGTATATTGAAAGGCATGAGCGAGCTAAAAGATACTATCCGAGCAGATCTGAAAACGTCGATGAAGGCCAAGGAAAAGCAGCGCACCAGCGCCATTCGCGCGCTGCTCGCGGCAATCCAGGCCGAAGAAACCACTGGCTCCCGCCACGAGCTGGAGGATGAAGATATCCTCAAGGTCATCGCGCGCGAGATTAAAAAGCGCCGCGAGTCCGCAGAGGTCTATGAAGAAAATGGCCGCCCGGAATTGGCAGAGGCTGAGCTTGTCGATGTCCCCTTCTTCGAGGCCTACCAGCCGCGCCAGCTCGATGATGCGGAGCTTAAGGCTTTGGTAGAAGAAGCAATTGCTGAGGTAGAAAAAGAAAACGGCGAAGCACCCACTATGAAGCAGATGGGTGCGGTCATGAAGGTTGCCAATGCAAAAGCCGCCGGCCAAGCCGACGGCAAGCGCCTTTCCGCAGAGGTAAAAGGCCAGCTTAACTAATCTTTAGCGGCCGAGGAGATTGCGGATATCGTTGCGGAAGTTATCGATATCTTCCTGGCGGATTCCAAAGTCCTCTGGGCTGAGGTTCAATCCGCCGCCGTTATTTCCTCCCCAGTTGCTCACACCGGTAGTGTTCCCGCTGCCGGTGTTATTTTGTGCGCCGGTCGTATTCGCACTGCCCACGCCGCTGGAGGGGGATTGGGTGGCAGAGGTGCCATCGGAAAGCTGCAGGGTAATCTCGGCGCCGTCCTTCTTGCCATCCTTGCCGGTAATCGCGCGCACCACTCGGCCGTAGGGAACATCCCCGCCGACAACGCGGGAGGTTTTTACCACATAGCCCTTGGCCTCAAGGGTGCTGCGGGCCTGTGACTCGTTTTCCCCGCGCAAGCTATCGAGCAACTTATCCCCGGTGGTGCCGTCATCGTATTTCTTGTTGTAGTTGGGCAGCCCGCCCTGGGTAGCCTGCGGTAGCTGCGATGCCATGGTGAAAAATGTCTGCGCGGGCTCCAAGCCACCAAAGAGGTTGCCGGAGCCGGTGCACTGGCGCACGGGTGAGGTACACAGCGGCTGGGTATCGGTGCCGTCGTTATAAATATAAGGAGCGGCGGCGAGCCCGTCGTTGAATCCCAAAAATGCTGAGGACTGGTTGGACTCGGTGGTACCGGTCTTGGCGGCGATGGGGGAGCTAAAGCCAGCAGCTTGGGCGGCATCCTTGGCGGTTCCCTGCGTGGCATCTTCAGACAGCGCATTGGCCAAGGCGTGGGCTACATCCTGGTCTACCGCCTGCTCGCACGGGGTTTCCTTGAGGTAGACCTCGTTGCCGTTCTTGTCCAGGACCTCGTCAATGGGATTGGGCTCGCACCACCGGCCATTGGAGGCAATCGTTGCGCCGACATTGGATAGTTCCAGCGGATTTACCGGGTTGGGGCCCAAGGTAAAGGAACCGGAATTGGCGTCCTTTGTGCGCTGCGCGATGGAGGTGTCCTTATCAAAGGTGCCCTTTTCGTCGTAGGAGCGCAGGCCGAGGCGTACCGCCATATCCACGATGGGTGCCACGCCAACCTGCTCGGTGAGCTTGACAAATGGCGTATTGGGCGAGTGGGCCAAGGCCTCTTGCAGCGTCATCGTGGCCTTATAGTTGCCCGCGTTTTCCACACAGTAGCGGTTGGCGGGGCAGTTATCGGCGCCGCCGTGGCCAAGGCCTTCGGCCTCATAGCGGGTGGGCACATCCACCGTATTCTTAATGCCGTAGCCAGCCTCGAGGGCGGCCGCGGCGGTAAAGGCCTTAAAAACCGAGCCGGCGCCATTGCCCACCAAGGAGTTGG
The DNA here is from genome assembly GCF_040225815.1 of Corynebacterium sp. KPL2895. Lineage (NCBI taxonomy): Bacteria > Bacillati > Actinomycetota > Actinomycetes > Mycobacteriales > Corynebacteriaceae > Corynebacterium > Corynebacterium sp. KPL2895. The sequence goes on along the minus strand of NZ_JBEHFY010000020.1, from coordinate 10,123 downwards.
TCTGCGGCAGCAGGGTTTCATTATTATCTTGGTCCAGCCCGTACGCACGGGAAGAGACCATGGCCAAGACCTTGCGGTCTGACGTGCCCGGTTCGATAACGTCCATCACCTCGGCGACGCCCTGAGCATTCGGGTTGGTGCGCGACTGCACCGCAGATAGCGCCGTATCCTGCACCTGCGGGTCCAACGTGGTCTTTACGGTATATCCACCGTTGGCAAGCTGATCTTGGTCCATACCCTTTTCCTCAAGGTACTGCAGCACAAAATCGCAGAAAAAGCCGCGATCATCTGCGCCGATGCAGCCATTGTCCAGGGTATTGGGCCGCTTGCCGACACCCAATTCTTCCCCCTTATACTCATCCGCATCCGCCTGCTCCAGATAGCCGTTATCCACCATGGACTGCAGCACGACGTTGCGGCGGTCAAGCACCTCTTCCTCATTGGTATAGGGGTTGAGGCGCTCTGAGGACTGCACCATGCCCGCCAGCATCGCCGCCTGCGGCACCGTGAGGTCCGCGGCGTGGCTATCAAAGTAGGTCCGCGCGGCGGCCTCCACGCCGTAGGCATAATTGCCAAAAGAGACCAAGTTGAGGTAATTGGTAAGGATTTCCTTCTTATCCAATTCCTCATTCATCTGCGTTGCCATGCGCATTTCACGCAACTTGCGGGTGACGGATTGCTCGGTCGCCGCGGCCCGTTCTTCATCGTTTTGTGCGGAGACGAGCAGGAGGTAGTTCTTGACGTACTGCTGGTCAATGGTGGACGCGCCCTGGGATACCCCGCCGGAGGTGAGGTTGGTCCACAGGGCGCGGAAATTGCCTTGGAGATCAACGCCGCCGTGCTCGTAAAAGCGTTCGTCTTCAATGGAGACGATGGCGTTTTTCATCGCGTCCGAAATCTCATCGCCACTTACGGGGTGGCGGCGTTGGCTATAGACATAGGCCATATCTTTGCCCGAGGCGTCTTGCACCGTGGTGACGCCGGGGATATTGCCCGCTGTTAGATCTTGCAGGTCCGATTGCATGGTCTGGTTGGTGCGGGCGATCGCCACGCCGGAAATGCCCGCAAAGGGGGCGAGCGCGAGCGCGATGAGCGCGGCTACCAAGACCGTGGACAGGGCTATCTTGGACAAAGATTTGAAGACAGTCACCCCCAATACCCTACGTGGTCTGCCTAGCAATGGGGAAGGTGACCTGCACCCCCTAAAGTGTGACCTCGTAGACAATCTCGCGTTCTAGTGAATAGACTCAGGCCTCGGTACATAGTATTCCGTCTGGGAAGGAGAACACTCACCCATGACCGTTCGAGTGAAGACTGCGGGAATGTCCAATACAGCCCGAAATCCCGAGCGTGGTGAGTGGGTCACTCAAGCAAAGTGCCGCAATGAGGACCCGGACGCATTATTCGTGCGCGGCGCTGAACAGCGCAAAGCCGCCGTTATTTGCCGCCACTGCCCAGTATTAACGGAATGCCGGGCGGATGCCCTTGATAACCGCGTGGAATTTGGCGTGTGGGGCGGATTGACCGAGCGCCAGCGTCGCGCCCTCCTGCGCAAGAATCCCCACATCACGGACTGGGCTAATTACCTGGCTAAGGGCGGCGAACTCGTCGGTATTTAAGGCGGTCAGAGGGGTAATTGCCCGCCCGCCAGCGGTGACGCTCCGGAATAGGGGCGGCATAAGTCGTATTAAATCGCTAGAATGAAACCCATGACTAAATGGGAATACGCAACCGCACCAGTACTGACCCACGCCACCAAGCAGATTCTTGACTCTTGGGGCGAAGACGGATGGGAATTGGTCTCCATCACCCCTGGCCCGAACCCGGAGAACGTGGTGGCCTACTTCAAGCGCGAGGTGGCAGAGTAAATGAGCTTTTCCGCTCGCTTGAAAGAGCTAGGGGTGGAACTGCCGGGCGTCGCTAAGCCGCTGGCTTCTTATGTGCCAGCGCTGCGCGTGGGCAATCAGGTATGGACTTCTGGCCAGCTTCCCCTGGTGGAAGGCTCCCTGCCGGTGACCGGCAAGGTGGGCGCTGAGGTCACCACGGAACAGGCCCAAGAACAGGCCCGCACCGCCGTGCTCAATGCCTTGGCCGCTGTCGATGCAGAGATCGGGCTGGACAATATCTCCCGCGTGATCAAGATCGTTGGCTTCGTGGCGTCGGATCCCGGCTACGAGGATCAGCCAGCGGTGGTCAACGGGGCATCGGATTTCATCGGGGAGGTATTCGGCGAAGCTGGCACGCACGCTCGTTCTGCAGTCGGCGTTGCGGCCTTGCCAAAGAACGCCCCGGTGGAGATCGAATTGATCGTAGAGATCGCTGAGTGATCGGATAGGCTGGTAGGCATGGAGCACCCCGCATACAGTCAATTGCGTCCCGTAAGCCAATCCGTTGGCGTAGTTCTTTGTGATAATCCCAGCTATACCGCCCTCGAGGGCACGAATACCTGGATTATCAGTGCCGCTGAAGACTCTCGGTCGATCGTCGTGGACCCGGGGCCGGAGGATGAAGGCCACCTCAACGTTGTGCATCGTCATGCTGGTGAGGTGGCTTTAATTCTGCTTACCCACCGCCACGATGACCACGCCTCTGGCGCGCAACGGCTCCGGCAGATGACTGGCGCGCCCATCCGCGCCTTCGATCCCAGCTATTGCAATGGCGCGGAGGCGTTGCAGAAGGGTGAAATCCTGACCCTGGAAGGCATCACCCCGCAGCTGGAAGTCCTGCACACGCCGGGCCATACGGCGGACTCAACGTCCTTTTTCGTGTGGAGCGGGGAGGTGGAAAATTCCCGGCTAGAAGGCATCGTTACCGGCGATACCATTGCGGGGCGCCACACCGTTTTGCTTTCAGAAACGGACGGCGATTTGGCCGATTACCTGCATGCCCTGGATGTGCTGGAATCTCGCGGCAAGGATGTTCCGCTCTTCCCGGGCCACGGGCCGGATTTGGAGGATACCTCGCAGGTGGCGCGCAAGTACATTGACCGCCGCCATTACCGCTTGGATCAGATCCGGGAAATCCGCTCCCGGCTGGGCGATGACGTGGACCTGACCACCTTGGTCAATGAAATGTATGACGATGTGGATCCGGTGCTGCGCCATGCCGCCGAGCAATCTACGCGCACCGCGTTGAAGTACCTCGACGGTACCGACAGCTAACGCGCGGCGCGGCAGGAAGCCTGCTAAAACGCATATTCCCTCCACCCTTAGTGCTTATGCACGGGGGCGGAGGGGATTTTTGGTTTTATCGCGCGCGGCGGGCGAGGTGCTCGGTATCGACGATGAGCACGGACTTGCCCTCGAGGCGAATCCAGCCGCGGTGGGCGAATGTAGCCAGGGCCTTGTTGACGGTCTCGCGGGAAGCGCCGACCAACTGGGCAATCTCTTCCTGGGTGAGATCGTGGTTGACGCGCAGTGCGCTGCCTTCCTGGACGCCGAAGCGGTTAGCCAGTTGTAGCAGGGTCTTGGCAACGCGGCCGGGCACATCGGTGAAGATGAGGTCCGCCAGGTTGGCGTTGGTGCGGCGCAGGCGGCGGGCCAGCACGCGCAGCAGCTGCTGGGCGATGGCGGGGTGATCGCTAACCCACTTATCCAGCAGCTCGGAGTTCATGGTGGCGGCCTGGACCTCAGTCACGCAGACGGCGGACGAGGTACGTGGGCCTGGATCGAAGATGGAGAGCTCGCCGAACATATCGGACGGGCCCATCACGGTCAGGAGGTTTTCGCGGCCATCCGGGGCGTGACGGGCGAGCTTAATCTTGCCGGAGGTGATGATATACAAACGGTCACCGGGCTCACCTTCATCGAAGATGGTGGTACCGCGCGGGAAGCGCACTGTCTCCATCTGCTCGAGAAGATTCTGCACTGCTACGGGATCAACGCCTTGGAAGATTCCGGCGCGGGAGAGGGTGTCCTGTACGCCTTCCACGTTTTACTCCTTGGATGTCGACTGCGATAAGTCACTAAAGTGCTTGGGCCACATCCTTTTGCGGGCTCCAGGGAGGCACGCTAATGCGGAACAAGCGGGGTCAATTTTTAGCGTACCCCATTTTACAGTGCAGTTCGTCACTTTTGGGTACTGCCCTAGTTTCGTTTACATAACAGAAATGGGATCACTTACGCCCCCAGCGTTACAGCCAGCGCGTTTTCTATTAATCTGCGAAGACAAACGCTTCCAATTTTTCCATGAGGAGCGCGAAAAGGGCGATGCCGAGCGGAACAAAAATAACAAGTGAAATCATGTATTCCTATCCTACTAAGCTTGGCGGCATGAGTTCATCACTGTCGGCCACCGCGGCCCCGAGCAAGAGAGCGCCCGTCATTAATGAGCGATTGGCACGCGAACACCCCGATGCGCAGTGCGAGCTCGATTTTGACTCTCCCCTCCAGCTCTTGGTGGCCACGGTGCTCTCCGCGCAGTGCACGGATGCGCGCGTGAACTCGGTGACTCCTGAGCTTTTCCGCACCTATCCCACGGCGGCCGATTATGCGGCGGCCAGGCGGGAGGACCTTGAGGCAATCCTGCGACCGCTGGGGTTTCAGCGGGCGAAGGCGGGGCATCTTATGGGCATCGGCGAGCGCCTCGTTTCTGAATTCGACGGCGAGGTGCCACAGACCGTAAAGGAACTGACCTCCCTGCCTGGGGTGGGCCGCAAGACGGCGCTGGTGGTGCTGGGCGATGCCTTCGGGGTGCCCGGCCTTACCGTGGATACGCACTTTAGCCGGCTGATGCAGCGCCTGGAGCTGACGGGAGAGAAGACGCCGGTGAAGATAGAAAGGGACATCGCCAAGCTCATTGCAGAGGAACAGTGGACGATGTTTTCCCATCGCGTCATTTTTCACGGCCGGCGGGTCTGCCACGCCCGGAACCCGGAGTGTGGGGATTGCGTGGTGCGGGATCTGTGCCCGGCTGCATTAAGCTAGCGGTATGAAAAAATACGTCTTCGGCACCGTCATTGCGGCCATTGTCATCGCTGTCCTCGTGGTAGTGGGGGTCATGCAGCTGCGTGGGGATGACACCGGCGCGGGTGAATCGGCGCAGGCCCCTGGCATGGAATCGGGCGCGGCGGGTGACCAGGACGTAGCCGAGCGCCCAGATTGCCCCGCGGGGCCCATCGCCGGGGTGGATCTGGAATGCCTGGGCGGCGATGACGCAGGCGAAGGAGACAAGGCGGATGAGGGCATTACCATCGCCAACGTGTGGGCGTGGTGGTGCGAGCCGTGCCGCGCGGAATTGCCCCACCTGGACGAGGTAGCAGAATCCCACCCTGACTGGAAGGTCATTGGGGTGCACGCGGATAAAAACGCCGCCAACGGGGCCGCGTTCCTCAATGACGTGGGGGTAGACCTGCCGAGCTTCCAGGATCCGGATAATAGCTTCGCGGGCACGCTGGGCCTGCCAGGCGTGGTTCCCGTGACCGTCATTCTCCGCGATGGCGAAGTGATCAAACAGGCGGCCCAGCCGTTTACCTCTGCGGACGAGATTGAAAAGACGGTCAAGGAGGCGCTTGCCGGATGAGTAAAGTGTGGCCCGAATACACGCCCGAGTGGATAAAACCCGCGCTGGGCGTCGATACGAGTCAGGTGCAAGAGCTCATTGGTAAGCGGCAGGCCTCGCAGCTCAATGGCTCGGAGGAAGAGGTGCCCACCAAGCGGGAAGCCGCGGTGCTGATGCTGCTGAGCGGGAACAGCGTGGAGGATGGCGAAATTCTGCTCACGCACCGCTCGCCGTCCATGCGCTCGCACTCCGGCCAGATTGCTTTCCCGGGCGGCCGGCGGGATCCGGGCGATACGTCGCTGGTTGATACCGCGCTGCGGGAGGCATGGGAGGAAACCGACCTGCAGCGCCATACGGTCACGCCCTTAGAACAGTGGGAGCAGCTGCACATTCGCGCCACGGGAAATCCGGTAAGCCCGATTTTGGCCCACTGGAAGCAGCCGGGCGAGGTCTATCCCGCGAGCCCGGCGGAGACCGATGATGTGTTCTTCGTCCCGATTAGGGAGCTCATTGACCCCCGCAACCGCCTGCTGGTGGGCTTCAAGCAATGGCAAGGGCCGGCGTTTTATGCCAATGACTACGTGATTTGGGGGTTTACTGCCGGGGTGCTGGCAGCATTATTGGATCATTCTGGGTGGAGCGTACCGTGGGATAACAATTCGGTCATAGACCTGCGTGACACCCTCAAAAAGTCCCGCAATAATGAGAAGATGTCCTAATTGCCCGCGCGCTTAAGGCGCCGGGGGACGCACGAGATTTCGATAGAGAAAGAACCAAAGCCATGACTGCTGCGCTCGTTGTTGACGGCCTGATTGTGCTTGCCGTATTAGCAGCATTGCTAAGTGGTTGGCGCAATGGTGCGCTTGCCGCGGTGCTCTCCGCCATTGGCGTGGGTGCGGGCCTCGTGGTGGGCATCGCTGTAGCGCCCAGTGTACTGCGCACAGTGGAGGAGCCTTCGCTGCGCCTGCTCCTGCTCGTGGGAATCCTAGTTTTGCTGGTGGGTATTGGGCAGATCATTGGTTCCTCCTTGGGCACCAGCGTGCGCGACCGCATGAAGGCGCGCACCACCCAGCGGATAGATTCGCTATTCGGCGCGGTCTTTCAGTCCTTCATCGCGCTCATCGTCATCTGGATGATTTCTATCCCCGTGGCCACCAATCTGGGCGGATCTGCGGGGCAGGGGCTGCGCGATTCCCGCATCCTGAGCAACCTCAACGCGGCCGCCCCGACGCGCCTGGCTTCCTTTCCCAATGGCGTGGCGGCGATGCTCAATGAATCGGGGCTTCCGCCCTTGGTCTCGCCGTGGGAAACCTCCATCAGCGGCAAGGACGTCGAGGACCCCGCCCCAGATGTGCAGGATCCGGAGCTGGTGCGCAGCATCCGCCCGTCTATCATTCATGTGCTTGGCGATGCCGAAGAGTGCTCCCGCCGCCTCATGGGCTCCGGTTTTGTGGTGGACAATGACTATGTGGTCACCAATGCCCACGTGGTGGCCGGCACCCAAACGGTGAGGTTGGATACGAAGCTGGGGTTGAAAGACGCCACGGTGGTCTACTACAACCCAGAGGTCGATATCGCCGTCTTGCACGCGCCGGATTTGGGCATCCAGCCCTTGCCGTGGGCGCAGCAGCCGGCCCAGACCGGCGACGATGCCATGGTCATGGGTTTCCCACACTCCGGCCCCTTTAATGCGGAAATGGCCCGGGTGCGCGATCGCATCACCATCGCCGGCCCAGATATCTATTCCCAAGGCCGGGTAGAGCGCGATTCCTATACGGTGCGCGGCAATATCCAACAGGGCAATTCTGGCGGCCCCCTGGTCAATACCGCGGGCGAGGTCTTGGGCGTTATCTTCGGTGCCTCAGTGGATGATTCTGAGACCGGATACGCGCTGACCGCAGACGAGGTCATCGGCCACATTGGGGATGTCACCCAGTTGAAACGCCCGGTAGAAACGGGCGAGTGCGTGGCGCACTAGCCTTCGTATTAGATCCGCGTAGGGCTATCCGCCCTACGCGCCCCACGCGCCCTACGCGCCCCACGCGCCCTACGCGCCCCACGCGCCCCACGCGCCCTACGCGTCGAGCCAGCGGCGCAGCTCGTCGACGAACTTTTCAGGGGCCTCGAGGAAAGGCAGGTTCTTGGCACCTGGAATCGAGGTGGCGCTAAACCCCGCGCGGGCGCGCAGGGCTGCCCGCTGGATGACGGGGTTCCACAAGCGCTGTTGGGCGTGGATGAAAAGGACGGGGCGCTTGACGCTTAATTCTGACCAGTTCAGCGGCACCACGGCGGTGCGCATCCGGTGATTCCACAGGATCCCGCGGCGCACTTTGCCAATCTGAGAGGCGCGCAGGCGCAGGGCAAGGATGGACTCTAGGGTGGCATCGGCAAGCGCGGGCCCCGTATCCAGGCTGAGCTCCTTGCGGTAGGCCCGGGGGCTGAGCAGCAGGGTATTCGCGCGGGTGACCTTTGGCAGGTGGCAGAGGAGGGAACGCAGGATCATCCACCCAAAATCCCAGGGGCGTGCGGCGATGGCGCGGCGGATATCCACGGGGTGCGCGGCCGAGACGGAGACCAAGCCGCGGACGCGATTGGGGCGCTCGGCAGCCAGGCACCACGCCACCGCGCCACCGGTATCGGCGCCGACGATATAGGCATCATCGTGGCCCAATGCCTGGATGAGGCCATCCAGATCCCCGACCAAGGTGCGGATATCCTGGCCTGGATCGATGGGCGGCTTATCGGACATGCCAAAGCCGCGCATATCCACCGCGGCAACGTGGTACCCGCTCTGGGCGAGGGGCCCAATGACCTCCTGAAAATCGAACCAGCCGCCGAATGCGCCGTGAATAAAAACAACGAGGGGATCGGCGCTATCGCCCGCTATGGCCACGTGCAGGCGGATGCCCCGGGTGTGGACAAACTCGTGCGCAAAGGGTCCTTCCAGCTCAACCGTGGAGGGGGGAAGTGGTGCAAAGGCCATGGAGGGCAAGGCGCCTTTCTATGTGTACAGAAAATCCGCCCCAGGAAAGGCTGAGGCGGATCTAATAGTGCGTGCGGTTTAGGTATACAGGCCGTGAGTGTCCTTCCGGTCCAGCGACTTCTGCGCCTTACCCGGAATAAGGTTCTTGAGTTCCTTGGTGGAATCTATGGTCTTCTGCGGGGCCTTAACCTTTTTGACATTCTTAACGCCGAGCAGAGCGAGGACACCGGCCGCCACGATCATCACGAGGAAGACGATCAAGAAGGCTGCCCAGCGCTCCAGCCAGAGGGCGAGGAGCTCAGCGAGGAAGAAGAAAAAGAAGAAAGAGCTGTACAGCGCGATGGTACCGGCTGCACCGAAGAAGCCGGCGCCGATGCCGCCCTTCTTGGCGGACTGCGCCAGCTCCGTCTTTGCCAGCTCTACCTCAGAGCGCACGAGCTGGGACATCTGCTCGGTGGCATTGGAGACCAACTTGCCGATGGAGGTTTCGGAGGACGATGCATCTACATCGCTCAAAGGAATCGAATTAACCTTTGGTGCGAATTGATCGGTGCCGTCAGTAAATAATCCATCGTTGCTCACGATTAATTCTCCTCGTTTTCATCTAAACCTTGTAACGGCCCCAATGATAATAGAAACAGTGCGGTTTTATGGTGCCGCGCCAGTCACAGGGGGTCTTCGGGGCTCGGGGCGTCTAGGGCTATCCTAATGTATATGCCAGAAAATGACGCGTTATCCCCGCTATTTCGCCTCCCGGGGGTGAAAGAAGGTGCGGAAAAAGCAGCGGCGGCCATCGCGCGCGCCCACCGCAGGCCCGCCGGGCTGCGCAGGTATGAGGTCATCTCCGCGGAGTCTTTGATGCGCGGGGCGCGCGCCAGCGTGGCCTTGGATGGGCACGCCATCCCCCCACACCCTGGCCCGGGCGATGTGGAAAGTGGGCCGCTAGCCGGCGCGGTCAGCGCGTATTCCGTGGCGGCGCCTGAGGTGGTGGACTCCACCGTCCGTTCCTTTGCCCGCGCGCCGCTGCAGGTGCTCGCGCGCATCGATGTTGCGGCTGGCGGAAACGGGATTCCCAGCGGTGATAGTGCACGCTTGCAGGGCTTAGCCCGCCTGATTGCGCAGGGAAGCGGCCCTGCATTCCGCGACCTTTTGCCGAGCGTCGTGCATGCCGAAATCGCGGCCGGTGAATTCTTTGGCCCGCGCAGCGGCGTGGTGGCGCGGGTTGCCGCCCGCCTGGCCGCCATACACACCGGCTTCGATCCCCGCGGGTTTGCCGTGCCAGAGGTGTATTTTCACCGCCATTCCAAGGCCTATCGCGAGTGCCGCGCGAACTACCGCGACAAGCCTGGTGAGGTGGTGCTTTTTCACCTTTCCGCCTGGGAGGTAGGTGGCAAAGAGGCTGATGCCATCGCCCGCGCCGCTTAACCGTACGCCCGTCCCCGGTGGGCAGTGAACATCCATTCGGTGCAGGTCAGGGCCGTGCAGGTAGATAGTTTTTCTTAGCTGTTGTGATCGGGTAATGAACGTGTCATAATAATCGGTGCAAGGCCCCGATATACTGTGCGGCCTGCCCCGGCTCACCCCCCCCCCCGCGGCCGGGTGTCTGACGGCCCGCGCGCCCCCCCGATGCGCGGGCCGGCA